>JBGSME010000567.1:0-8375 GCA_041740335.1 Bryobacteraceae bacterium
ACGGGCGACCGCGTGACGGTGATGCCGCTTGCCCCGTGTCATCAGTGTCCGGCGTGCCGCGCTGGGCATAGCCACATTTGCCAGAAGCTGAAGTTCATTGGCATCGACACGCCTGGGGGGATGCAGGCGATGTGGACCGTACCGGCGCATACGCTGCATCGCGTGCCGGCAACGCTGCAACTGGATCACGCCGCGCTGATCGAGCCGATCGCGGTGGCGTGCCACGACGTTCGGATGGGCGAGTTGAAGGAGGGCGAGAACGCGGTGGTGCTTGGCGGGGGGCCGATCGGAGCACTGGTGGCGATGGTGGCGAAGCTGGCGGGGGCCAATGTACTGGTGAGCGAAGTGAATCCGTTCCGGATCAAGCTGCTCGAAGAACTAGGGCTCGAGGTGGTGAATCCGCTCGAGACGGATCTGCTGAAGCTGGTGAACGATCGGACCGGGGATGCGGGCGCGGACATCGTCTTCGAGGTATCGGGCGCGGCTCCGGTGGCGGCGATGATGACGGACCTTCTGCGGACGCGGGGCCGGGTGGTGTTGGTGGCGGTTTATGCGAAGCCGGTACCGGTGAATCTGCATCGTTTTTTCTGGCGCGAGTTGCGGATGATCGGAGCGCGGGTGTATGAGCACGAGGACTTCGAAAAGGCGATCGAACTGCTGGCGGCGGGCAAGATGCGGTTTGAGAAGCTGATCACTGACGTGTACCCGATCGACCGGCTGAAGGATGGCTTCGAGCAGATGGAGCGCGGGGGCGAGGTGATGAAGATATTGGTGGACTGTTCGAGTTAGATCACAGCTCCGTCGCCGTCGGGGCTCGGTTTCGAATGGCGGCGGAGCCGGCGTGCCGGCGATAGACGTAGATAGCGGCTCCGAGGACATCGCCGACCGAGGAGCCGGGGTGGCATTGAATGCATTGCTGCTTAAAGGCCCGGACAGGACGGGTGGAGATGGTCCAGCCGTCGAGATGGCCGGTGACGGCTTCGACGCCGCGGCCGAATTGGCGCATCGCCGATTGAGCAACGGGATAGATGGCGTCCCAGCCGATGTTCAGCTCGCCGGCCGGGGCAGGTGGGGGTCCAACAAAGAGGGTGAATGCGCCGTTGGGGCGGGGTGTGCCGGCGGTGAGGATGGCGGGACCCTTGAGTGCCCGGTAGTTTTTGCTCTTCTGCTCGTCGCTTAGAATTCGCGTTCCGGCGAGGTAGAAGACGACCTGGAATCGGTCATGCTCGAGGGCCTCGATGAGTCGGGTTTCCTCGGGCGTTTCCGGAACAAGGTCGCGGGTAGCGCGGAAGGCCGGGCGGAAGTGCATGCCGAGGGAGACGGGTGTTACGAGGCGGCTCATTCCGAAGGTCTGGAAGTCGCCGAAGCGGTGGAGGATTGTGGTGTGGAGTTCGTCTATGGGATGTTGGCGGTCCACGCGGGCTGCGCACACGATACCGGCAACGAGCAGCGGAGCGAGCCACCGTGGGCGAGCGCGCATGACCCAATATGGGCGAGCGGGGGGTGTCTGTCAATAGAGCTTTTGGCGTGTGGCGATACTTGGGGTACTATCGGAATTCGACACTACTATGAGCATTCTGGATCTTTTCAAACTGGATGGAAAAACAGCCTTGGTGACCGGCTGCCGTCGCGGGATTGGCCGAGCGATGGCGGAGGGATTGGCCGAAGCGGGCGCCGATATCATCGGTGTCAGCGCACAACTGGAATCCGAGGGTAGCGAGGTGGAGCAGGCGGTTACGGCCGCCGGGCGGAAGTTTCGCGGCTACGCGTGCGACTTCAGCGACCGGAAGGCGCTCTATGGGTTCATCGAGCAGGTGCGGGGCAGCCAGATCGATATTCTGGTGAATAATGCGGGGTCGATCCTGCGCAAACCGGCGGCGGAGCATCCCGACGAATATTGGGACAAGATCATCGAGATCAATCTCAACTCGCAGTTCGTGCTGTCGCGCGAGATCGGAGCGGGGATGCTGGCGCGGGGCGGGGGGAAGATCATCTTTACAGCGTCGCTGCTGACGTTCCAGGGGGGGATCACCGTGCCCGGGTATGCGGCGAGCAAAGGGGCGATCGGATCGCTGGTGAAGGCCCTGTCGAACGAATGGGCGGGGCGGGGCGTGCAAGTGAACGGGATCGCGCCGGGTTACATCGCCACCGATGTCACCGAGGCGTTACGCAACGACGCTGTTCGCAATCCCGCGATACTGGCGCGGATACCGGCGGGGCGATGGGGCGAACCGGGAGACTTCCAGGGGGCGGCGGTGTTCCTGGCGTCGCGCGCGTCCGACTATGTGACTGGGGAGATCCTGGTTGTCGATGGCGGATGGATGGGCCGTTAGTCAAGATGGGCAACGTTACGATCGAACGGACGGCGTGGGGCGGTTGGCCGAATTGCTGGCGCGTTTCAAACGGCGAGGCGGAATTGATTCTGACAGCGGATGTGGGTCCGCGAGTGATGCGGTATGGATATTGCGGGGGGCGGAATCTGTTTCTTGAGATTCCGGATCAGCTAGGCGGGTTAGGGGAGGCGGAATTCCGGGCGCGTGGGGGGCACAGGGTATGGTCGGCACCGGAGCAGTTTCCGAGGACATACTATCCGGACAATGAGGCGGTGGAAGTTGCGGTGCAAGGTGTGACTGTGACGGCAACGGCTCCGGTGGAACGGACGACGGGGCTGCGGAAGCAGTTGCGGGTTCGGATGGCGGCGGTGGGGTCGGCTGTGACGGTGATCCACGGGATCGAAAACACACTGGCATGGCCCATTGAGGTGTCGATATGGGCGTTGACGATGATGGCACCGGGTGGAACAGGAGTGGCGGGATTTCCGCCACGGGGAACGCATCCGGAGATGCTGGCGCCGACGCATCCACTGGTGATGTGGGCGTTCAGCGATCTTTCCGATCCGCGGTGGACGTTCACGAACAAGCATTTGATTCTGAGGCAGGATCCGGCGGTGGCGACGCCGACAAAGCTTGGGTTCTTCAACGAGAGGACTTGGGGTGCGTATTTGTTGGGGGGGGAATTGTTCGTGAAGCAATGCGATGCCGAACGGGGGAAGCAGTATCCCGATTTGGGGGCATCGTTTGAGACGTTCGCGAATGGAGATACGTTGGAACTAGAGACTTTAAGCCCGATAACGAGGTTAGAGCCCGGAGAGAAGGTGGAGCACGTGGAGCGATGGTCGTTGGGGCGAGGAGTGGAAGTTGAGTCGTGGAGCGATGAAGAGATTGATGTGACTTTGGGGCGACATTTGTAATGTGATTTCGATGTCACATTCAGAGAGGGACTATTGCGTGGGTGGCTTTTTGTGGGGGATGGGAGTGTGTTAGGGTGGAGGTGGAGGGCGATTGGGATGGAGGAGAGTCGGCGAACACACATCGTGATTCCAGAAGTTCTGGTGGAAGAGATCGACGCACTGGTCGGAACACGGGGCCGCAGCCAGTTTATCGTGGAGGCGGCGCGATATGAGATCAGGCGTCAACGGCAATTGGCGGCGCTGAAGGCGGCGACTGGGGCGTGGGCCGAGCAGGAACACCCGGAACTGAAAGAGGGCGCGGTGGCATATCAGAATCGCCTGCGGAACGAGGCTGACCGGCGGGTATTGAAGTCCGCGCGACGGCATGCTTGAGTTGTTGGCATGATCTACCTGCCGGACACAAACATCCTCATTGGTGTGATTACAGGGCGGCGGCCCTACGCGGAGATGCTCACCAGGCTGGTGGAGGATCATCATGTGCTGGCGACTTGCTCGATCATAGTGAGCGAGATTTACGCAGGGATGCGGGCGGAAGAGGAGCCACGGACGGCGGCTTTACTTGAGAGCCTGGAGTTTCTGGCGTGCGATCATGCGATCGCGAAACGGGCGGGCAGGATCCGGTACGAAGCGATGAGTAAGGGCATCCATCGTTCGTTGGGAGATACCACGATCGCGGCGATTGCGATCGCGCACCGGTGCACATTGATCACGGAAAATTCGAAGGATTTCGACGTCCCCGACCTGCGCGTGCAGACGCCGTAGACCGGCTATCGAACCGCTTCGGCTTCGAGTTTTCGCGCTCGCTGCCAAGCCACTCGCGCCTTGTATTCCTGATGCAGGGTTGAGAGCCCGGCCCAGCCGTAGCCGGCGACGAAAATGGTGAGCAAGGGAACGGCGAAGAAGTTGTAGCTTCCGATGGCATACATCACCATGGCGGAAAAGTAGGCGGCGAACCCAAGTTCTATGTAAGGCAACCAGCCGCTGCGGCTGCGATACTTGCGGTTGGTTTCGGCGATGCGGGTTTCCTGTTTCTGATTTCCGGTGATGGCGTATTTGGGTGTGCGAACGAAGCCGGACTTGATGCCGAGGAGCGCCTCAATGACTGCCTTGGTATTGATGACACTGAGGGCGGCACCGGCCGCGATGAGGATGGGCATCATCAGAATGGAGCGCTTCCAATGGGAGCGGTCACGTTCGTATTGGGCAACGGTGTAGAACAGGATCACGGAAAGGAACGTGGCCACCAACAACGGGATGTCGACGAGCAGGAGTTGCTGCCAACCCATGTAGAAGCGGACGATCATCACCGGCAGCATCATGGCGGTTACGAGGATCATGAGCGGATAGCCGATGTTGGGTGTCAGGTGCCAGACGGCTTCCAGCTTGACACGCCAGGGAAGATCCTTTTGGGCAAGAATGCGGCGGAGGAGTTTGACGGCGACCTGAGTGAGGCCCTTGGCCCAACGCGATTGCTGGACCTGGAAGCCGAGGGTATCGACGGGCAACTCGGAGGGGCACTCGATTTCCGGGACATAGACAAAGCGCCAATGGTTGAGTTGGGCGCGATAGCTGAGGTCGGAATCTTCGGTGAGGGTGTCGTGCTGCCAGCCGCCGGCGTCGGCGATCATGGCGCGACGCATAATTCCGGCTGTGCCGTTGAAGTTGAAGAACTGCCCGGAGCGGAAGCGGGCGTTATGTTCGAGGATGAAGTGCCCGTCGAGGAGCATGCCCTGCACTTCGGTGAGCAGGTTGTAGTAGCGGTTCAGATAGGACCAGCGTGTCTGGACGAGGCCGACCTTGGGATCGGTGAAGTAATGAATCGTTCGCTGGAGGAAGTCGCTCGGGATTACGAAGTCCGCATCAAAGATCGCGACGAGTTCGCCGGTGGCGGAGGTGAGCCCGTTTTCGAGGGCGCCGGCTTTGAAGCCGTAGCGATTGGTGCGGTGGATGTAGTCGATCGGGTAGCCCTGGGCGCGATACTCGGCGACGAGACGCTCAGTAAACGGGTGTGTCTCGTCGGTGGAATCGTCGAGCACCTGAATCTGGAGGAGTTCGAGCGGGTAGTCGATGCGGGTGGCGCATTCGAGCAGGCGCTCGACGACGAATCGCTCGTTGAAGAGGGGAAGTTGAATGGTAACGCGCGGCAGTTGGGCAAATTCGACGCTGGGAGCGGGAGTTGTCTCTTTACGGTGCTTCCAGTAGGTCCAGAGGACTTCGTAGCGGTTCAGTCCGTAGAAGGCAAGAATCAGCAGTAGGGTGAAGTAGGGGATGAGCAGCGAATAGTCGAACCAGCTAAGCTGGTGAACGCCGTCGAAGGTGCGATCGAACAGAGCCTGTTCGATCTGGTCACGCCAAGTGACAACAGCCAAAACCAACGGAGCCGCTGTGTACGAGCCAATCATCGGATGAACAATACCCTCCTGCTGATCACGACGGCGAGCCTGGAAGCCGGATTGGCGATCCTGGCGCAAAACACGTACGCCAAAGCGATCCCCATCGAGATCGGACTTCTGATGGCATTGGTCCTATTGTACATGGTTTCGGCGTGGGTGGCAGCGAGGAAAACGCCTCAGATCCACAAGCAAGTGGTGCTTGGATTAGCAATCCTTTACCGAATCACCCTGGTGACGGCGCAACCGGCTCTTTCTGACGATGTTCTGCGATATCGATGGGAGGGTGAGGTGCAGGTGGAGCAGGGCGGGAACCCGTACTTGATGAGGCCTGAGGACAGGCGAATTCCGGGGGCAGGATTCCGTTCCGGTTACGGACCGCTGACGACGATGATCGAAGCAGGAACGTTTCGCTTCGCCGCGGCGCTCACGGCGGATCGGGAGCAGCAGGCGTTCTGGATGAAGACGCCGGCGGTGGTGTTTGAGCTGGCCACGCTGGCGCTGCTGTCGGGACTACCGGCGCGGCAATTGGTTTGGTATGCGTGGTCACCGGTACCGGTGGTGGAGTTCTGGTGGAACGGGCACAATGACGCGCTTCCGGTATTCCTGTTGGTGGCGGCGGTGATGGCGGCGCGGCGTGGTTGGTGGTGGGCTGCGTTTCTTTCGATTGGGTTGGGGATTGCGGCGAAGTGGTGGCCGGCGGTATTGGCGCCGGTGTTTCTGTGGCAGGGGGGATTCGAATGGCGGCGGTTCCGCTGGGCGCCGTTGTTTGTGCTGCCGACGTTGGTGGCGGGGGCACCTTACATGACCGTCCCGGTGCGGGAATTTGTGGAGAATGCGCGTTTCATGAGCGGCTTTGTGGGCGGATGGCGGAACAATGACAGCCTATACGGGCTGTTGTTGTGGCTGACCGGGGATGAGTACGGGGCGAAGTATGTGGCCTTCGGGCTGATCGGGGCGGCGGTTCTCTGGATGATGCGGTGGCGATTGGAGCGGGGTTGCGTGGGAGTAATCGCGGCGATGTTGTTGGTGTCGGCGAACTGCCACCCATGGTATTTGACGTGGTTCACACCGCTGTTGGTATGGGTTCGCTGGCCGCCTTTGTTTGTGTGGACGGCGTTGATGCCGGTGGCGTATACGGTGTTGGAGGGGTGGCGTGCGAACGGGGTATGGGAGGGGTCCACCTGGGTTCGGTGGTGGATATGGGCGCCTGTGTATATGTCGATGGCGGTATGGGGGGCGGTTGCCTGTCATCAACATTTCACACGTAATCGGCTATCCTGAAGACGTACTCCAAAGCTCCGTTTGCTTCACGGAAAAACGCGCAAGACGGACTCGCTCCGGCAACGGAGATCGCGAGTTTGGAACCGTGCCTTTGCGCTTTAAGAACACTCTTTGGGAAAGGTTTCAGGGGATATGATTCGCATTGTTGTTGCACTCACCCTGCTCAGTGCGTCTGCCTGGGCACAAGCGGTTGCCGGATTCGGCGGTGTTTCGGGCGTCGTTCGCGACGCAACCGGAGCGGTCGTGGCAAACGCAAACGTCATGGTAACTAATGAAGCAAAGGGCATCCGGCGGACGCTTACGACGAATGAAGCGGGGGCCTTCGGTGCTCCGGCGCTGGTGCCGGCGAGCGGCTACGAAGTGAGCGTGAACGCGGCGGGCTTCGGGCCCTGGGAGATCAAAGACTTCGAAATCCTGGTTGGCCAGAACGTGAACCTGGTGGTTACGCTCGAAGTGGCGAGCGCGGCCACTACGATCGACGTGATTGGCGCGGCGCCGATCATTGACCAGACCAAAACGGGAGTTTCTCAGGTGGTAAACAGCCGGCAGATCCTGAATCTTCCGATCAACGGGCGCCGGGTGGACAGTTTTGTGCTGTTGTCCCCGGGGGTGGTGCAGGATGGGTCGTTCGGGCTGGTGAGTTTCCGCGGCATCGCGGGCGGGAATTCGTTTCTCACCGACGGCAACGACACGACGAACCAGTTTTACAACGAGAACGCCGGGCGGACGCGAATTACGACGCAAATTTCGCAGGACGCGGTGCAGGAGTTCGAGGTACTCTCGAACAATTATTCGGCCGAATTCGGGCGGGCCTCGGGCGGCGTGATCAACACGGTGACGCGCAGCGGAGGCAACGACATTCACGGAACAGGCTATTGGTTCTTCCGAAACCGTTCGTTGAACGCGCGGGATCCTTACGCGACGGTGAATCCGCCGGAGGTGCGGCATCAGGCCGGCGCGTCGATCGGCGGGCCGATCAAGAAAGACAAGCTGTTCTATTTTTTCAATGCGGAGACGACGAGGCGGAAGTTCCCTCTGGTGGCTTCACTGACGCGGCCACCGCTTTATGATGGGAACGGCAATTTTGTCGGCACGTGCACGGCGACGCCGGCGCAGTGCGACGCGGCGATCAAGTTGATCACCAACCGGCAATTCCAGGTGCTTGACCGGCGCGCCGATTCCGAACTCGGCTTCGGAAAGCTGGACTGGCGTCCGACCGAGCGGCATTCGATCAGCGCGAGCTTCAACTACCTGCGGTGGATTTCCCCGAACGGCATTCAGACGCAAGCGGTGCTGAACAACGGCAATGGCGTGGGCAACAACGCCAACTCGACGGTACGGACGCGGTACGGCCGGCTGTCGTGGACGGCGATTCCGAGTTCGAACATCGTGAACGAGCTTCGTTACGGCTGGTTCAAGGACCGGCTTTTCGACGATGTGTCGGAGAGCCT
>JBGSME010000568.1:0-3427 GCA_041740335.1 Bryobacteraceae bacterium
GAGAGTGGGACGGGGGGGCCTTCTTTCAGAGTCCTACTGGGCATGACCCACGCCCGACTTTATACGTGCACCACCGTGTCTTGGTCAGCCCCTTCGTCACCTTGCGTCATCGGCACTCCGCGCTATACGCCACCCGCTCACGATCGGCCCGAAACCCCTTCCCGCGTCATCATGATGGATACCGAGGCAGCGCGCCGAGGCGCGCCTCCAAGCGGCTGTTTGGGGAACTCACCGACTCGCGCTCCACCGTGCCCCCGGGATTCGTCGACAGAGTTCAAGCCGGCGAAGTGGAGCGACTCCACGTTCTGACCGTATATGGTCAGTTCGACTGAATTTGGTCAAGGCGAAATGGCGAGTCTTCAGGGTGGTCATGTTAGGGGATTCCTGTCAACGGATAGGACCGCGGATGCTGCACTTGGCTACGAGCTTGGACGCCGAACCGAGTGACAAAGAAATCGTCGAGCAACCAGCGTCCGTCGGCCGCCAAGAGCCTCCTATAGATCTAGTCATCTCACCTGAATTAGCCGTGTGGACCGGCTCCATCTCGATCACTGCGGCAGCGACTTTCTCCGCTACCGCCCCGGCGCCGTTGTGCCGGCGAAGACTTAGGAGGCTCTGTGGCTCGTTTGTGTATCCATCTTCCCAAGAGTACTCTCGATCAGCCGGGCTAACTTTCCGGAGGCGCCTTCGACGGCTTGATCGACGGTGCCTGCCTCGTGTGTGACCGCGAGCGGCTGGCGGCCTTCGAGGCGGGCCTCCAACATGCAGCGTTTGTCATGTTGGCCGCTCTTGTTGCCGTTCTCGTCGCTCAGGTGGACCTCGACGCGCGTGACGTGCTCGCTGACGCCGCGTAGCGCGCTCTCCACTGAGCTACGAAGCTGCGCGGCCAGTGCTTCCAGTCCTTCGATATTGTGGCCTGTGTTGATTTGAATTTGCATCACATTCTCCTTTTTTCGATTGCCATGGGCTCAGTACCGGTAAGTGGCGGCGAGTCCCGTAAGGCCCGGCATCCGCCCGGTTGGAATCACCAGGACTCGGCCGCCCATCTTCTCTACGAGTTTGCCGACATCGTCAAGAAGATCGCCGACGTCGGGGTGACGAAGATCATCCAGTGTGATCTTGCCTGTAACGGCATCGACTTTGCCGCCGATCGCGCGGCCGGAGTCGATCAGTAGTGTCGTCACTCGACCCGCGGCAGCGTGCTCGGCAATCTGCGCCAGATCATCACTGCCCAGCCCCTTGGACTTTGCCGCGGCGAATTCGTTGGCCAGCGTGGCCATGCTTAACTGATGCGCCGGCTCGATGATCTGCCAGGCGCGTTTCCGAAGGTCATCGATCGGCAACGTGCCGGGATGGATCGGAATGCCCTCCGCCATCAGAAGCGCATTGTGGCTCACCTGGCGGAAGAGGTGATGGTGCTCCGGCAACGCGGCCAGGATCAATCGCAGACCGGATGGCTGGGAATGATGCTCAGCCACAGCACGGTCAACGGCGCGAAAGAACCGCTCCGTGCTGGCCTGCATCTGGTCCTGTTTGCCGCCGTCACCGTGGTGCATCGGGGCCGTGCCTTGCCCTGTGCCGCCGTAGGACGCGACGGTGGAATGGGGTTCGCTCAACTCGATGCCCAGCGCTTCGGTGAGCGTTCGCGGCACTCCGGAAGCCAGATCGATCTCATCCAAAGAATCCCTGTTCCCTTCGAAGAGCTTGACTGACTGGAGGCTCAATCCGAGAATCTGATATCGTCCGACCGATTGCAGATAACGCCGCAAGGACCTGGTCTGGAAGGTGTCAGACACTACAGCCAGTTCCGCGACCGGCTGCTGAAGCCGGAATGTGCGAAAGCCGTTTGGCGATCCCAGGACGGCCAAGCCATCAAGTGTATGTTCCCAGAAATCGCTATCGTGGGCGAGAGCTTCGAATGGATCGAGCAGGCGCTGGGTCTCGTCCAGAGAGTACTTCTGCAGCAGCGACGCCTCCAGTGCCTTCACGAGATTGCGAAACCGGATCGGGTCCTGCTGATTTTTGGGCCGATGCCGATGGGTCGGCTGGTAAAGCGAGAGGCAGGGGGGCCGCTGAACCGTTGCCAATTCGGCAACGGACTCGATGGTGGGCAAATTCAGGTTGTTTGTCATTTGTCTAGTTCTATTCCGTGAATCATCTATTGCCCGGTGGCGTTGCCTAGCCGCCAGTTGTCGCGGCATCGAACGAGTGCGGGTTCACTGTCCGCTCAAGTGTACGGGCAGGGAGATCGACCGACAAAATCGCCCAAAGTACTTCTTCACATCGTTGTCGTTGGTCGCTACACTCCTGTTTGCACGTTCAGGTCCAAACCAAGCACTTGCCGCTGGTTGCCAGACGGGCATCGCAGGATGCGCGCTAGGGGCGCGGAAACTTTAATGAGGCCGCAAATGGGATTCCGGCTGGAAAGGGCGGCCGAGTAAGATGGAGGCGCTTGAGCGGCAGGGGGTAGACCCAAACTGCGTCGAGTCGCGTTCATGCTCCGCGGCTGGGGGAGTGGCGCCGCCGTAAGAACGGGCAAGGCCCTCGGGTCCTGCCAAAGCAGAAAAGACAAGAAACGAGAATTCTCAGCTTCGCTGTCACCCTAGGCAACCTGCTTCGGGTACATTTATGACAGAGAACCTTCAGGATGCACTGACACCGCCAGGTAGCGGTCCAGCTACCGGTATGGCGACTTGATATGGAACCACAGGATGCGAGCAGGCTGGTTCAGTCACTTTTTCTGTCCTGGTATCCCTCTCTCGTGCGTTACGCCTGCCGGGTTTGCGGCGATCTCGACGTGGCTGAGGAGGCAGTTCAGGAAGCTTTTATGGCACTGTATCGCGAACTAGCCGACGGGAAAACGATCCACAACCCCAAGGGTTGGACCCTGGTAGTTGTGAAACGCGAGATCGGGAAGCAGCATCGTTCACAGCGGCGTCAACGGGACGGCCTGGAGCGCATGATCGCTGAGGATTTGCACACTGCCACCTACCGCACGCCCGAGGCGGACCCGTTGGACGATCTCACCCGGCTGTTCTCCGTTTTGAGTCAGCGGGAAGAAGAAGTATTGATGCTGCGGCTGCAGGCCTTCGGGTACGAGGAGATCGCCAGCCAACTCGAAATCAGCCGGAATTCCGTGAAGACATTGCTGGCGAGAGCATTTCGCAAGCTTCGTCTCGCGGCGGGAGAAGGCGCGGGCACAGCCGGCGATGCCGCGATCTTCGGTCTGAACGACGATGTCCCAGAAACATTGCAGTGAGGAACAACTCGTAGGGCGGTTGGATGGCGAGCTTTCCTGGCTGGCCGAGAGGTCGGTCAACCGCCATTTGGACGCCTGCTACCGGTGCCGCGGCCGCTTCCATGACCTCGAGCAGCAAGCCTTGTGGCTGGCCAAGGCCGTGGAGCGGGACGATTTCCCCGGACCGGC
>JBGSME010000569.1:0-4262 GCA_041740335.1 Bryobacteraceae bacterium
GTCCGCGAGCGGGAGCTTTGAGCTCGTGTTGCCGCCGCCGAAATTGGTGATCCTCAAGTCGGCGCCGAGGAGGTTCGATCGATAGGTGAGAAGAGCGAGTCCGTCCGCTTCAAGCGATGCCGCGACAGACGGGTCCCAGAGGTCTTTGAGGAATTGGAGCATAAACCTCCATTATAAATTGGCCGCCGCCGTTCCCGGCGTCTCTTGCCGGACAAGCTTGTCGGGATACAATGCGGCCATGCTCCCCCGCCGCCATTTTCTCACTCTCCCCGCCGCCTTCGCGCCACTCGCCGCCGCACCCGCTAGCGTCCCAACACGCCAAGCCAAGGTAGAAATCGCTTTCAGAGCCCCCTGCGGTACTCCGAACGGCCTCCAGGCCACCGAGGAAGGGCTCTGGATCCTCAACCAGGGCGGCGACAACGCCCTCTACCTCACCGATTGGTCCGGCAGACTGAAGGAGAAGCTCAATACCGAGTCTGTCTCCGGCTCCGGCGTCGGCTGGGACGGAACCCACCTGTGGATCGCCTCCACTTACAACCACAAGGTGCTCAAAGTCGATCGCAAGACCGGCAGGACCCTCGCCGCCTACGAAACCCCAGGCGCCGGCACGGTCAACTGGCCCAACCCGCGCAAGAGCCCGCTCATCCGCCCCTTCCCCGGCCGGCCCGATTCCCGCGAATCGGCGGCCAAGGCCGAGCCATCTCCCAACGCCCCCCGGCCCGTTACCGGAGCCCATGGCGTCGAGTTCAAGAGCGGCAAATTGTATCTCGCCGTACCGCCCTCGGCATCGATCTACCGGATCGACCCCGGCACTTTCCAAGTCGAATTTCAATGGAAGACCGCCGGCGACCGTCCGCACGGCCTCGGCTGGGAAGGCAACGATCTTTGGTGCGTCGATTCCAACGCCAACGCCGTGTTCAAATACGATGTTGCCACCGGCAAGGTCCTCGCCAGGATCCAACTCTCTGACCGCGATCCCCTGCCCCACGGCATGACCATCCGCGACGGTATCATGTGGTACTGCGACGACGTCGGCATCCTCGCCCGCCTGCCGCTATAGCCGCGAATAAATCTCCCGCACCCGCGCCGCCACCGCCACGGGAACCAGGCCCTCCCAGTCCTCACCCTCCGCGATCCGCCGGCGGACCTCGGTGGCCGATACGTCTTCATACCCGGCCGCCAGCGGCAACCGCCGGATCCGATGCGCCAGATCCGGCGGAGGCTCATAGCTGCCCAAACGGTCGGCCACCAACAATCCGAATTCCAGCAACTGCTCCCCGATAGGCGGACTGTCCCCGTAGTCCCACGCCACAATCCGTTCCGCCGCATCGCGCCCGCAGACGAAGAGTATTTCCTCTGCCCCTAGCACGCCAACCTCCCGCGCGATCTCGCGGAACAAGCCACCCTCGGTGATCGCCACTCCAAACCGCGGTTCCCCCGCCGCGGCCATTCGCAGCATCCCGATTCGATCCCCCAGCGTCGCCCCTTCATAGCTCTTGTGCGGAAAGCGCCTCGGCATTACCAGCAGCACCGCATCGGCCGCACACAGCGCACTCCCGGCCAACGCCATGTGAGCCCTTGTCACCGGGTGAAAGCTCCCTGACAGTACCGCCAATCGCCGTGCCGGCGGCGGCGCCACAATCACTTCCATAAGGCCTCTACTTCCATAGACCGAGGCGCGCTTGCAAAAAAATCCCCACTTTCTCCGCCGTCGATAGCCGCACCCGGCGCGCCAGCACTTCAAAATCCCGCTGCTCGATCCGCGTCAGCAATCGCCGGTAAATCCCGATCAGCGCCGCCAGCGCCGGCCGCGTCTCCCGTGCCACCATCCCCACCAACGGAGCCGATTCCTCGTAGCAGGTAAACGCTCGCCCCGCTTCAAACCGCAGCAACCGCCTCAACTCCGGCGAAACCGCCTTCGCGCTCAAATGCGCCGGACTCACATCGAACCGGTCCATGTCCTCCGCCGGCAGATAAATCCGTCCCAACCCCGCGTCTTCGGAAACGTCTCGGATGATGTTGGTGAGCTGAAACGCGATCCCGCATTTCTCCGCCAGCTCGAGCGCCGCCGGATCCTCATACCCGAAGATGTGGACAAGCGACAATCCGGCCACCGACGCCACTTGGTAGCAATAGCGATAGAGTTCATCGTAGGTTCCCATCCGCTTCCGCGTAAGATCACTCGAAACCCCGTCGATCATGTCGTGGAAGTATTGCCGCGGAATCTTGTACCTCCCCACAGTATCGAAAAATCCGGGCCACAGCCGGTCTTCCACCAGCATTCCTCGCAGGCCGCGGTCCAACTCCCCGCGCCACGCCTCCAGTGCCGCCGCGCCCGCCCCCGGCTCGTCAGAAAGATCGTCGCAGCGCCGCATGAACGCATAAACCGCGCACAAGGAATCCCGCCGCGCCGGATCCAACAACCGGAACGCATAGTAAAAGTTCTTCGCCCGCGCGCGGGCGATGTGGCGGCAATACCGGTAGGATTCGGGAATCGGTATCACGCGTTTTCTAAGATGGCATCGCCCATCGAACCAATGCCCGCATGAACACGCCCAGCCGTTCCTGCTTGGTGATCGCCGGCCGTCTCGACAAAACATCGTAGCCCTGCGCCTCGATCTTTTCGAGTATTTTCAATCCTCCCCGGGAGAACAACTCGAGGTCCAGCGACAATCGCCGGTCCACCATCCGGTTCAACGGCAGCCCTCGCCCGAATAGCTCCCGCGCATGCGTCACCATCTCGCCCATCGCCAGCCCAAACGCCGGAGTGAATCGCCTCGCGATCACGTCGTGCTCGGTGGCACCGTGATGCTCCAACACGTCGAGCGGCAGGTAGATCCGGTCCTTCTGCAGATCCACCGAGACATCTTGCCAATGATTCGCCAATTGCAGCGCGGTACAGGTAAAGTCGGAAAGCCGCTGCCGTTCGCGATCGCGATAGCCGCACAACAGCAGCACCAGCCGCCCCACCGGATTCGCTGACCATACACAGTACTGGTGCAGTTCCTCCCACGTCCGATACCGCGTAACGGTTTGATCCTGCACAAACGCGCGAATCAAGTCCTCGAAAGGCTCCGCGGGAAGGTCGTGCCGCCGCACTGTGTCAGAAAGCGCCACAAACACCGGATGCGCCGCCCGTCCGGCGTACATCTCCCGCGTCAACTCGTTCCACCACGCCAGCAGCCGTAAGCTCTCGTTGGTGTCGCCAATCTCATCGCCCAAGTCGTCAGACCAGCGGCAGAACGAGTAGACGTTATAGAAATCCTGATGCAGATGCTTCGGGAGCAAAACGCTCACCACGTGAAAGTTTTCGTAGTGCGACGTGGCGAGCCATCGCGTGTACGCCATCGAATCTTCCCTGCTCCACGCCCGATCCATCGCTTCGCGGTCGGCGACGAAATCCTTGGGCTCGAGCGGCACCGCAAGACCAGCCGTTTCCCTCTACGGAATGATCGCCGTCTTCATGTGCCCGTTATGGCTCATGAGATAGCGCATCACTTCCAAAAGGTTCGAAAGCGGCTCCACGCGATTCACCAGATGCGCGGCCGTGATCTCTCCGCGCGACACGTCGTCGAGCGCCGCCTGTATGTGCGCCGGCGTATGGTGAAAACTCGCCTTGCACGTTATCTCGGAATAGTGCAGCAGCGCCGTCTCAAGCGACACCCGGCTATCGCTCGGGCAGCCGCCGAAAAAGTTCACTGTTCCACCGCGCCTAACCATCCGCACGGCCTGCTCCCAGGTCTCGGGAATCCCCACCGCTTCATATGCAATGTCCGCCCCGTAGCCGTCTGTCAACCGCCGCACCTCGCTCACGATGTCGGAGCTGCCATCCGACACCAGCACTTCGTCGGCGCCCATGCTCGCCGCGCGCTCCGTCTGGGACTTTCGCCGTCCCACCGCAATCACCCGCGCGCCCCGAACTTTCGCCAGCCGGACGAACATCAACCCGATCGGCCCCAATCCCAACACCGCCACCGTATCCCCGCGCTCCAGGCCCGTCTCTTCAATCCCACGGATCACGCACGCCAGTGGCTCGATCAGCGCCGCATCCTGATACGAAATATGATCCGGAATCACATGCGTGTTCCTCTCGACGATCCGTCCCGGAATCCGCATGAACTCCGCGTATGCGCCGTTGTTGAACATCAGATCTTCGCAGAGATTCTCGTTCCCCTTCCGGCAGTAGAAGCAATCCCCGCATGGCGCCGAATTGGCCGCCACCACACGTTGACCCACTTTGAAATTCGTGACCGCCGCCCCTA
>JBGSME010000570.1:0-2510 GCA_041740335.1 Bryobacteraceae bacterium
AATGTGATTGAGGGCTTCGGGGTCTTCGATCTGAACGACGATAAACGTGTTCTGATTGGCGAGCCGGAGATACTGTTGCAGTGGGACGAGGCAGTAGAGGCCGTCTGAGTTGCCGCCGTCGAGCGCGCGCCGCCCCAGGGGATGGAAGCGGGTGGCTTGGCCGATCGCCCGAGCTTCGGCGCCACTCATGCAATGGGGCACCATAATGCCGGTGGCGGAAAGTTCCAGTGGGCGGATGTAGTCGGAATAACAGCCCTTGGACACGCGGACCAGCGTGTCCATGCCGTTCATCGCCGCCGTCCGCACCAGGTGGCCCATCCGATCCCACTCGATCCCCGTGTGCTCGTTGCAGAGCCATAGGCAATCGAATCCGATAAGGCCGATGATGTCGGCGATCATCGGATCGAGCGTGTTCATCTTGGTGACCATTACCGGCTTACCGGCGGCCAGTTTTTCGCGGACTCGGCTTGCTCGCATGGGAAGGAACTTCGAGGATAACGCAGGGCGGCAGGGTGGGGGAAGGCTACAATGGCGGAATGGCTGAAGCGGTAGCGCCGTGTCCGGTGGAAGAAGCGATTCAGGTTGTTGGCGGCAAGTGGAAGCTCTTGGTGCTGCGGTCCCTGCTGTTGAACGGTCCGCTGCGATACAACGAATTGCTCGGAACGGTGACGGCGATCAGCCAAAAGCCAAAGGCCGCGAAAGGCGCAGCTGCAAACTTGAAAGGAAATCACGATCCTCCGGCGCCGTAGCGAGTCCGTCTTGCGCGTGTTCCTTAGCAGGAGCTCACCCGGAACCTACGCGAGTTGACGCAAGCGGGGCTGGTCGAGCGAGGCTCGGAGAGCAGCGGCCAGGTCCGCTATGAACTGACCAAGCTCGGGAAGGGACTGATGCCGGTCTTCAAGAATCTACTCACCTGGGGAACGAAGATGATGGCGGCGCGGTAGTTTTCTCGCGCACCTTTCGGTTCGTTGACGCGGCCACGGAGGGGGGCGGAGAATATGAAATCGACCACAGGAGAAGAAGCCATGGCAGCCAAAGCCGGAACAAAAGAGAATCCTTGGAAACTGAAGACGCCGCCCGGCACTTCAGAGTTTGAAGCGTATCGGGACGAGTCGGCCGATCCCCCGGCGCTGGTGGTGCAGGTGGGGTCGACCCAACTGCGCTACCACTTACGGTGCATTGAGGATCTGCATGCGATGTTGAAAGCGCATGGCGGCTGGATACTGCTCGGGAGCGCGGACGAACAGAAGTCCGCGGCCGAGGGGACCGTGGAGGCATGGGGCCGTTCCGCGGACAATCCGGTGGGCGGATGGTATGGCCTGCGGAAAGGCTATCGCGGCCGGTTCGGGATGTATGTTCCCCCGGTGCTTAAGAAGCTCGGGTTGGCGGAGGTCGAAGAGAATCCGCGGAACAACCGGATGCGGTCGATTGAGTGACGCCACCAGTATTCAAAACGGCCAAACACGCTCCGCCGTCTTTCCGAGGATCCATGCCTTCTCGCTGGCGTTGAAGACATCCAGTTCGTCGCGATAAAGGCGCAGCGCCTGCTCATAGGTGGCATGCCGCAAGCTCACCGGCCAATCGGTGCCCCACATCAAACGATTCGCGCCGAAGCCGTCGCGCAGGCGCTTGATTTGATCCCAGGTGTCGCGCCAGGGGAACTCCTGTTTCGATAAGCTCCACGCGTGCGACAGCTTGACGAACACTTTCGGATAACGCGCCAGCGCAAGCAGCTTTTCGAGCTCCTCCGGTTTGCCGATCGGCGAATCCGCCATATGATCGATCACAACGGTGAGGCCCGGATACCTCTCGATCAGCCGCGCCGCGTCCGGCATGCGCGAGACCGGAGCCAGCAGCGTCATGGCCGCCTTGAGTTGTTCGCACCGCTTCCACAGCGGCGGCATCAACGGTCCGCGAATCCAGTCGCCGGCCGGCGATGCGCTCGGGGAAATGCGGACGCCGCGAAAGCGCTGTTCCTTGACGAGCTTCGAAAGATGGTCCGGCGCGGCTGGATCCTCGGGATTCACGCGGGCTACGCCGTGGAACATCTTCGGATAGCGTTTCAGTACGTCGGCCAGATACGCGTTGTCCCAACGATAGTGGATCACTTGAATGATCACGGTGCGCGCAACGCCGTTGGCCTTCATTAGATCGAGAAGCATCTCGGCCGAACGGTCCTCCTCCGGCGGGCGCGTGGTCTCTTTGGCCCATGGAAATTGTGGATCGCGCTTCCACACATGCACGTGGGAGTCGACGATGCGCGCCGGGGCCGCTGCGGGCAACGATGCGGCGAGGGTTGTTCCGATGAATCCGCGACGATTGAGTTCGCTCATTTCGCCACTATCATATGACGAAAGCCATGGTGCGATAATCGTGGGCGCCCCTATGTCTACAACCAGACGCGCTTTCATCGCCCAAAACATTGCGGCTGCGGTCTTCGCGCAATCGGAACCCGAGCCGAACTGGGGCGGACCGGTCCTCGACATTCATCTGCACCCGCGGCGGGAAGC
>JBGSME010000571.1:0-1619 GCA_041740335.1 Bryobacteraceae bacterium
CGCCGGCTGGATGATGTCGCGCGCCCAGTATCGCTTACTCGCCGACACATCGCCCGGTAGAACGAAATTCGGCAACGTCGCCAAGGCGATGTTGTGCGCGCGCCCAATGCCGGCTTCGAGCATCCCGCCGCACCACACCGGAACCCCGCGAAACAACGCCACGTCATGCACTCGCTTGGCTTCCGCAAAGCCGCCCACACGGCCCAGTTTGATGTTGACGATCTTGCCCGCGTTCATCTTCAGCGCCTGTTCGGCCTGATGCGCGGAGCGGATGCACTCGTCCAGGCAGATCGGCGTTTGAAGCCTGGCTTGCAAAGCCGCGTGATCGATAATCTCATCATGCGCCAATGGCTGCTCGATCATCATCAGATAGAACTGGTCGAGTTCGGCGAGCCGATCGGCGTCTTCCAGCCGATATGCGGAATTGGCGTCGGCCATCAGCTTGATCCCCGGGAACCGCTTGCGGACCTCGGCGATCACTTCCACGTCCCACCCCGGCTTGATCTTCATCTTGATCCGTTGATAGCCGTCGGCGAGTTCCGCTTCGATTTTGTGCAACAGCTCATCCACGCTGTTCTGGATTCCGATCGAAACGCCGCATGGAATCTCGCGCCGCGCGCCGCCGCCGATTTCACGCCATAACGGCTGCCCGTTTCGCCGCGCCTGCAGATCCCATACCGCCGCCTCGAGCCCGCCGCGCGCCATCAGATGTCCCCGGATGTGTTCCACACGCGGACCCACTTCGCCCGCGCTGGCAAAGGTCTGCCCCACCACACGCGGGCCGCCGTAGTGCAACAGAATCTGCCATGCCGATTCGGTCCACTCCTCGTTGTAGAAGGGATTCTCGCCGGCGGTCACCTCACCCCATCCGGAAACGCCGTCTGAGGAAATGGCTTCCACCAGCACCATATGGCGCTCGGTGGTCCGGCCGAAACTGGTTTCGAAGAAATGCACCAGCGGCATGCGGATCTGCCGCAGTACCACTCGTTCGATCGTGTAGGACATTCAGGGCTCCCAGCGGCCGAGCAGATACGCTCCACCGCGATTCTCGTTCTTCTCCACGCCGGTCACGGTGAGGCCCCGGCCCAGGTGCTCCAGGAATTGCTCGCTCACTCGCGACTGAATCTCCCGGGCGCGCGCCGGCTCTTCGGCTTTGATCCGGGCGATGTCTCCGGGCACTTCGATCCGGGCTTCAATCGGCACTCCTGAGCTGGGATTCCCCGCCAGTGCGCGTTCCACGCGCGGATCGGCCATATGCCACTCGGCGACGCAGCGGTCCGTGGGAAGCCCGGCGTGGAGGTGGCTCGACGTGACGCCGTACTGATTGAGCACATACCGGCGGACCACGGCGCCCAATCGCTGCATGTTGAAATAGGCGTTTTTGATTTCGAGCGGATCGAAGGTCCACTCCATCATCGTTACTCCGCGGCTGAGAGCATCGTCGCGTTGGGCAAGTTTCAAAAGCCGGCCTACGCCGCCATCGCGATACTCCTTCTCCACGCCGAGCATGTTGCTGTGAAGAAAACCGTCCCCGCCGGGCTTCAAGCCGGGCAGCGCGACGCAGAACCCGATCATCCGTTCGCCGTCGAAGGCGCCGAACGCCTGTCCACCGATCTTGA
>JBGSME010000572.1:0-2847 GCA_041740335.1 Bryobacteraceae bacterium
GTCTTGGGAAATCAATGGTGGAAGATCGAGGCCGCCGCCTATGACAACTACATCTACAAGCCGCTGGAGATGGCAGCCGCGGTCGAAGGCGGCAATCGCCTTACGCTGGCCTTGCGCGATCCGGGCTGGCTGCGTTCGCGCCTGCTCGACGATTTTATTCTCGATCACAACCATCCGATGCATCTGTTCGTGGTGAGCCTGCCGGATCTCGATCGCATCTGGCACCTCCATCCGGAAGTGTCGGGACCGGGACAGTTCGCCCATGCGCTGCCAGACATGCCGCCGGGACGCTATCAGCTTTATGCGGACGTGGTCCACGCGAATGGATTTCCGGAAACCATGGTGGCCGGGTTGGAACTGCCAGCCGCAATCGCCGGCAAGCCGCTCGCAGGCGACGATGCCGGCGCCATCCCGGCCTCCGGTGTGACGCTCGAGCCCGAGCCGGGCGGATGGATCGCTCGCAAGCCGTACCGGTTTCGGATCAAGGTGGCCGATGCGCGCGACATGGAATTGTACATGGGCATGCCGGGGCACGCTGTGTTCCTGAAGAAGGACCGCACCGTCTACGCGCACGTGCATCCCACCGGCTCGGTGCCAATGGCCGCCATCGGGCTTACCGAAGAAGCCAAGAGCGACCCTCACGCATCCCATTGGATGGCGGCAATCGGCGACACCGTTTCGTTCCCCTATGCGTTTCCGTCGCCCGGCGCCTATCGGATCTACACGCAGATCAAACGCCGCGGGCAGGTGGAGACGGCTCACTTCGACGTGGACGTACAGTAAGAGAAGGAGAATATGACGGCGAAACTCACCGCCCACGTCAAAGCCGCCGGTTGAGCATCCAAATTGAGTCCAAAGTTATTGGACCAGGTGCTCTGCGGCCTGCCGCGGGTAACAAACGAGAATGTACTGGTTGGCTATGACACAGCCGACGATGCCGGCGTGTATCGGCTGTCGGCGGAGTTGGCGCTGGTGCAAACCGTGGACTTCTTCACGCCGATTGTGGACGATCCGTTCACCTATGGCGCGATCGCGGCGGCGAATGCGCTCTCCGACGTTTACGCGATGGGCGGAGTACCGATCTCGGCGTTGTCGTTGGTGGCGTATCCGTCGAAAGGCGACATGGATGTGCTGCGCGAGATCCTGCGCGGGGGCGCGGAGAAGATCCGCGAATCCGGCGCGGTGATTCTGGGCGGACATTCGGTGAGCGATGACGAGATCAAGTTCGGCTACGCGGTGACCGGCACCGTGCATCCGGATCGCTTCTGGACCAACGCGGGCGCTCGCCCCGGAGACGTGCTGATGTTCACCAAGAAGATCGGCACGGGCGTGATCGCGACAGCGCTCAAGCGCGGCATGGCCCGAGAGAGTGACGTTCTGGCGTCGATAGAATCGATGCTGATGCTCAATCGCGGCGCGGTGGACGCAACGGCCGGGCTAACGGTGCACGGCTGCACCGACATCACCGGTTTCGGACTCTTGGGCCACGCGCGCGAGTTCGCTCTCGGCAGCAACGTGCGGCTGAGTATCGAAGCGGAACGGGTGCCTCTGCTCGGCGGAGCGCTCGAGTACGCGCGGAGCGGAGCAACGCCGGGCGGCCTGAAGAACAATCGCGAATATGTGTCGAACAACGTTCGCGTGGAAGCCGGGATCGACGAAGCGCTGCTTGCTCTGCTGTACGATCCGCAGACCTCCGGAGGGCTTCTGCTCTCGATGCCGGAGCAGGACGCGGCGGACCTCGCCGGGCGATATCCGGCAGCGGTCCGGATCGGCGTGGTGGCGGAGACGGTGGAGGACGGAGTGGCGATAACGGTGTACTAGCCCCCCTCAGGTGTTCCCCCGATTGAATCGCCGGGCGTGCTGGTCCTACGCTGGAACTATGAAGTTCTGCGCCGCAGCGCTGATCGCGACCGGGTTGTGGGCGCAGTCCCAGAACCAGACCACCTACACCTACGACATCAACGGACGGCGCACGCCGGTGTCGAGCACCTCGACCACCAAGAGCGGCGGCAACACGACGACTACCACCACCGTGCCTTCAGCCAACAACGGCTCAGTGCCGACGTATGGCGTGGATCAGAACGTTGTATCGAACGGCCCCGACGGAAAAGTGATCGAACGGATCATAAAAAAATACGATCAGAACGGGCGGCCAGCCGGCACGGAAAAGGTGCGGATTGAAGAAAAGAGAAACAGCGACGGGTCGACGACGACACGCACCACGACCTTCGATAGCGACATCAACGGCGGATACATGGCCCGGCAGCGTCTGGTGGCGAAAACGTCGGTGAACGGAACCGCGGTTCGGACCGAAACCCAAGTGGAGACGCCGAGCCCGAACGGCGGATTCGACCTGTCCGAAAAAAGGCTGAGCGTGACGGAGGGTGACGACCAGAACAGCAAGAAGGATCTGACGGTCTACCGCAAGGACGCCAATGGTCGCTTCCTCGAAGCGGTCCGCGAGATCACGCAGTTCCAAATCCAGAACGGGCAGAAGGTAACCACAACCACCGAATACAATGCGGCCTCAACGGGCAAGATGGAACTATCGGGGCAGAAGGTCGCCACCGTGGTGAAGCAACCGAATGGCACTGAATTGACGGTGACCGACGTTTACGGACAGACAGCTACCGCCCAACATGGCGGCGGCAAGCTTGAGCCGCAACTCCGCGAACAGCAGATCATCGAGAAGAAGCCGGGGCCGGGAGGAGCAATCGTGGAAACCTATAGTGTGCGGCGTCCGGCGCTCGATACCAAACGCCTTGGGACGCCGAAGGTGATCTCAGAAACGGTCTGCACCGGGAATTGTCTGCCGCCGCCGGCTCCCGCGCCTCCGCCGCAAACCGC
>JBGSME010000573.1:0-7089 GCA_041740335.1 Bryobacteraceae bacterium
GGCGGCGGGTGAAGGTGGATTGAGGCATTTAGCGTGCGAAGCAGTAGAAGAGTCCGTTGCCGCCGGTACCGCGGAGATTTTCCTGACTGCAGCCTTTGGAGGGGTGGGCGGAATTCCAGGAGTTGGGATTCTGTCCGCCACCGGTACGGTCATGATGGCCGAGTTGGGCGGAGCCGTCGGAGCTAGAGGTCCAGTTTTTGCAGGTATGGTCGGCGGCGTCGGTGAAGGCGGTTCCGTTCAATTGGGAGCCTGTGAGGATGTCGTGGGTATTGGGTTTGTCGGTGCGGCCGTTGATCATGGTTCCCTTTTCGCTGAGGGAGCCTTCTTTGCCGAGCTTGTTGTTTTCGGAATGGAGGTCGGCGATATTGGCGGCGACTTGTTCGCCTTTGTAGTTGAAGAAGGGTCCTTTGCCGATGCGGTCGCGGGCGTTGACGGGCTTAACGCCTTCGCCGCTGACGCTGAGGTAGGCGCGCCATTGTTTCTTGCTGGCGCCGGCGGCCTTGGCGAGGGCGGTGCAGTGGGCGTCGGCGCCGGTGAGGCCTCCGAGGTCGGCACCGTTACCGGAGCCGACGCTGGTGATGAAAAAGTTCATTTTCTTGCTGGGGCCGTCGCCGGTAGCGGGAATGGCGAGGGTAAGGGCGAGGGCGATGAGGGGTGCTTTGGTGGTCATTCGGGGTCTCCTGATTTTGCTGTTGGGTTCCGGATCTCATATTGTACATTCAGGGGATACCGCTCCGTTGCCGTGGCGAGACTCATGGATGGGTTCGGCTGATCGTTACCGCTTGCTTGCGTGCGCGGCTCGGTAAGAGTCCGGCGCGGTTCGGTGGAGTCCGGCGGGGTTCGGTTTGGTGGAGTCGGGGGCGGGCTGGTTATCTTTTGAACTTATCACTTGGATGCCGGCTCCTGCTAGGATGGAAGATTCCGCTCCATAAAAGAATTTTTCATGCCGATCCGGTTTTTCAACAGCCTTTCGCAGCAAGTCGAGGAGTTTCGCCCCTTCGAGGATAATGTCGTCCGGATGTACACGTGCGGGCCGACGGTGTACCACTACGTGCATATTGGGAATCTGCGCACGTTCGCGTTTCAGGACATCTTGCGGCGATGGCTGCGGTATCGCGGCTACGAGCTTCAGCATGTGATGAACATCACCGATGTCGAGGACAAGATCATCCGGAGCGCGCTCGAGCAGGGAAAGGCGATCGGGGAATACACGGCGGTGTACGAAAAGGCGTTTCTCGAAGATATCGACAAGCTGCGGTTGCAGCGTCCGGAGCGGATGGTGCGGGCGACCGAACATATTGAGGAGATGGCCGAGGCGATTGAGACGCTGTCGGCGAAGGGATTCACTTATACGAGCGACGGGTCTGTGTACTTCCGGATTGCGCAATTTCCGGCTTATGGGAAGCTGTCGCACATCCATGTGGAAGGCCAGCGAGCGGGCGCGCGGGTGGATGTGGATGAGTACGACAAGGACGACGCGCGGGACTTTGTGTTGTGGAAGGGCCGGCGGGGGGATGAGCCGTACTGGGAAACATCGCTCGGACAGGGCCGGCCGGGCTGGCATATCGAATGTTCCGCGATGGCAATGAAGTATCTGGGCGAAACGCTCGATATTCATACAGGCGGCATCGACTTGACCTTTCCGCATCACGAAAACGAGATAGCGCAATCGGAAGCGATTTCCGGGAAGCCGTTCGTTCGCTACTGGCTGCATGCGGAGCATTTGATGGTGGAAGGCCAGAAGATGGCCAAATCGCTGGGGAACTTTTACACGCTGCGAGACCTGCTGGACAAGGGATATCCGGCGGAGACAATCCGGTATCTGCTGGTGTCGGTTCCGTACCGGAAGAAGCTGAACTTCACCTTCGATGGGCTGAAGGCGGCGGCGACTTCGCTCGAGCGGCTGCGCAATTTCAAGCTGCGTCTGGAAACGGCCAAGTTCGGGGAGGGAGAGAGCGCGGCGTTGACGGAGGCGGCGGCGAAGGCGCGAGCGGCGATGGATGAGTCCCTCGACGATGACTTGAATACGGCGGAAGCGTTGGGGGCGATCTTCGAGTTTGTGCGCGAGACCAACACGGCGATGGATGCCGGGGAATTCAAGTCGGGGAACACGGGGGCGGCGCTGGAGCTGCTGGCGCACTTCGATTCGATTTTCGATGTGCTGCGACCGTCCGGGAAGGAGGGCGGGCTTTCCGACGGAGATATTGAGGTATTGGTCGCGGCGCGGGCGGAGGCGAAAAAGGCGCGTGATTTTACGGGGGCCGATGAGATCCGGGCGCGGCTGGCCGGGCAGGGCGTGATGCTTGAAGACACCAAGGACGGCGTGCGGTGGAAGCGGAAGTAGTGGGAGAGCGATGAAGATCCAGACACGGGCGGTACATGCCGGCGACCGCAAGGCTCCGTCGGCGGCGATTCCGGTTACGACGCCGATCGTGCCGGCGTCGAGTTTCATCTATGAAAACATCGAGACGACGGATCAGGTATTTGGCGAGGAAATCGAAGGGTTTGCGTACGCGCGGTATGACAGCCCGACCAACCACGCGTTGGAAGAGCTGATCACGTCGCTGGAGGGGGGAGCGGGATCGCTGGCGACATCCACGGGGATGGCGGCGTTGCAACTGGCGATCCAGACGGCGCTGATGGACCGGCGGAAGTCGGTTGTGGCGGCGAGCGCTTTGTATGGTGCGACGGTGCGGATGCTGATGTCGGTGTTCGAGCCGATGGGGGTGGAGACGCGGTGGGTGGACATTTGCGATACGGCCGCGGTGGAAGCGGCGATTGCGGATGCGAAGCCGGGATGCGTGTTGCTGGAAACGATTTCGAATCCGCTGTTGCGGGTTCCGGATCTTGGGCGTGTGGTTGAGCTTGCGAAGGCGGTGGGAGCGGCGGTGATTGTGGACAACACGTTTGCGACGCCGATGCTGGTGCGTCCGCTCGAGTTGGGCGCGCAGATGGTGGTGCATTCGCTGACGAAATATTTGTCGGGGCATGGGGATGTGATGGGCGGGGTGGTGGTGAGCGACGCGGAACATTTGCCGGCGTTGCGGAGCCTGGCAAAGATCGTGGGTCCGGGGTTGGGTGCGTTTGAGGCGTACTTATCGATGCGGGGGATCAAGACGTTCCCGCTGCGGATGGAGCGGCAGTGCGCGAATGCGAGCCGGATCGCGCAGTGGATGGAGGGGAACCCGTGGGTCTCGCGGGTGTACTATCCGGAGAACTCGGGGCATCCGGACGCGGGGAATATCGCGAAGCTTTTCCGGAGCGGGATGTATGGAGCGATTGTGAGCTTCGATTTGAAAGATGCGGGGCGGGGGGAAGTTTTCGCGTTCATGAACCGGCTGGGTCTTGTGGTGAAGGCGACGTCGCTGGGAGACGTTCACACGATGATTCTGTATCCGGCGATGAGTTCGCATCGGGATCTGGCGCCGAAGCAGCGGCAGCGATTGGGGATTGGGGACAGTCTGGTGCGGTTGTCGGTGGGGATCGAGGCGGTGGAGGACGTGATCGGGGATTTGGAGCGGGCGCTCGGGTAGGGGCGGTTTATCGGGCGGCGGTACCGGCTGCGCCGTATTTTTTTTCCATTTTGGCGAGTTCGTCACGAAACAGGGTGTTGCCGGGGAACTCCCGGCAGAGGCCGCGCATGGTCTCAATGGCCTTGGCGGGGCGCTTTTCGCGGAGATGGACGACGGCGAGGAGGATGCGGGCGAAGGGGCCGAAATAGCGGCCTTGGGTGGCGACTTTTTCGAGGTTTGCGACGGCCTCATCCTTGCTTCCCTTGGTGTCCTCGAAGCGAACGAACCATTTGACGAAGAAGGGGAGGCTGCCCATGACATACTCATTGATGCCTTTGTTGAGGTAGCCGTCGACGAAGGTTGGGTCGCGGCGGAGGAGCTCGGCACCGTAGGCGCTGGCCTTCTTGGCGGAAGAGAGACTGCGTATCTGCTTTTTTTCGATGAAGGCGGTATAGTCGGTGCGGACGCCTTCGGTGATGGAAAACGAAAAGAGGGCGACTATGTCGCCGGGATCCTTTTGAATGCGGAGGGTGGAGAGGCGCTGAGCGGTTTCGATGGCGTCGAACAGGCGGGCGCGGGTGGCGGGGTCGGCTTGGAGCCTCTCGTCGCCGGCGATTTTGTGATCGCTTTCGAAGAATTCGCTTTCGAGAATCTTGAGGCGGTGCATTTCGTAGAAGAGCAGGGAAGAAGACCGGATGGCGTAGCCCAAGGGGTCAGCGGGATTGGCCTTTATGTGGCCATCGAGGATGCGGTTGGCGGCGGCGAAATCGAAATTGTAGAGGTGGTGGAGGGACTCGTGAATGGCGTCGGCGCGGAGCGGGGCCAACGTAAGCAGAAGAAGAGCGACGGGGACGATCGCAGCACGCATGCTCTACTAGGATGCACTAAAAAGGCGATCGAAGTATTCCCGGGTGCGAGTTTCAATCTGGGCCAGTTCGTCGGGGAGGGGCTGATCATGGAGGTGGTCCGGGGTCCAGCGGCCGACAAGTTCAGCGATTGTATCGAGTTGGAGCTGGGAAGCGGGGAGTTGACCCTGGGCGTGTCCGGAACCGAGGCGGAGGGCATGGTCGACGGCGCGATAGAAAGTTGCGGCATCGAGGAGGAACTGGGCGTCGGCGCGATCGAGGTGGCCCATTTTTTCGACGACGTCGATACGGGCGGGCGTATTGAGGACGGGGAAGAAGATGCCGGCGCTTTTGAGGCGGAGGTACATGAGGGCGAAATCGATATCGTAGTAGCCGCCGCGGCCGGCTTTGAGGGGATTCTCCTTGCCTTGCTCCTGTTCGAGGCGGGCGCGCATTTGACGGAGTTTGGAGCGGGAGCGGCCACCCTGGCCATATCTGCGCCAGTCGATGGATTGGAGTTCGCTGAGGAATGCGGTTCCGGATTCGAGGTTGCCGGCGACCATACGCGCCTTCATGTAGGCGATCCCTTCCCATGCTTCGGCGGTTTTGCCGAAGTACTCCTTGAAGGCGGTGTCGGTCTGAACGAGAGGGCCGGCGGTGCCGTTGGGGCGGAGACGGGTATCGGCGGCGAAGAGATGACCGTCGGCGGTATAGGCGGTGAGGAGGGCCATTATCCGTTCGGCGACGCGGGTCCAGAACTCAATTTCGGGAGCGTCGGATTCGGGGATGGCGAAGATGAGGTCGGCGTCGGAGCCGAGGTCGAACTCCTGCATGCCGAGGCGGCCCAGGGCAATGACCATGAGCTGATCATGGGCGTGATAGCCGCGGGCTTCGGGGCCGCGGGAGGAGGCGACCTGATCGACGGCGAGGGGGTAGAGGGTGGCAATGACGGAGTCGGCGAGATCCGAGGTTCGTTTGAGGGTTTCGAAGATGGGAGTACGGAGGCAGATGCTTTCGGCTTGAATGCGAAGCATCTCGCGGGTGAAGATTTGACGGACATCGGTGGCGTTGGCGAGCAAGGGGGGCATTCCGCCGTAGCCGGGTTGCGGGAGGGGATCGCGGCGCATATCGCGGAGTTCGACGATCAGTTCGGGTTTACGGTCGAGGAGTTCGGCGAGATAGGGGCTGTGGTCGAAGATATCGACGGCGTAGGCGGCGAGGACAGGATCCTCGTTGAGCCACATGGCCCATTCGGGATTTTGGGAGAGAGCACGTTCGAGGAAGACCTCGAAGGCGCGACGGCCCTGGATGGAGCGGCTTTGTCCGAGAGAGGCGGCGAGGATAGGGGCCTTTTGTTCCAGCATCCGGAGCAGGTTGATGGAAGTTGGACCGGCGGGATCTGGGGTCGCCTTATCTTCGGGGATAAACTGAGGGGGAGCGGGCTGCTCGCCGGCGGCGTTTTCGGGGGCGGCGAAAGTGTAGTGGAGGGGGAGCTGCATGCGGACGACGCGCTCGTAGATCTCCTTGACGGCGGTGAGGTGACGGTCAATTTCGGCTTGGAGGCGATCGGCGGAGTTATCGCTGCCTAGCTGGGCCGGGGGGAGGCGCTGGGCGAGCAACTCCATTTCCTCGGGTTGTTCGGGGAGGGTATGGGTCTGGCGATCGTCGAGGAATTGGAGGCGATGTTCGACATTGCGCAAGAATCGATAGGCGGCGGCGAGGCGGCCGTACTCAATTTCGGAGAGGTGCCTTTTGTCGCGGAGGCGGAACAGGGCGAGGAGAGTGCCGCCGTGGCGGACCCATTTTTCGCGGCCACCGTGGAGGCGTTGGAGGCATTGAACGAGGAACTCGATATCGCGGATGCCGCCTGGGACGAGTTTGATATCGAAGTGGGATTTTGCGCCGCGGCGGCTGGCGAGTTTCTCATGGATGCGGAGGCGGGCCTCGGAGACGGACTCGACTTTGGAGAATTCAAGCGTGGAGGTGTAGGTTAGGGGCTCAATGAAGTCGAGCAACCGGCGGCCGAGGGTAGGGTCACCGGCGCAGACGCGGGCTTTGATCATCATCTGGAGTTCCCAATCGCGGGCGCGTTTGCGGTAGTATTCACGGGCACCGTCGAGGGAGACGCAGATTTCGCCGAGGGTGCCTTCGGGGCGGAGGCGGAGGTCGACGCGGTAGCAGACGCCGTGCTGGTTGTAGCCGGAGAGCCAGTCGGTCAACTGAATGGCGAGTTTCTTGAAGAATTCCTTATTGGAGATGGACTGATCGGCGGAGGTTTCCCCGTTGGCGGAGTAGATGAAAATCAGATCGATGTCGGAGGAGTAGTTCAACTCGCGGCCGCCGAGTTTGCCGAGGGCGAGAACGGCCATATTCGCGGGTGAACCATCGCGGCAGATGGGGAGGCCGAAGCGGGATTCGAGGGAGGCGCGAATTCGGACGCGTGCGGCTTCGACGATGGAGTCGGCGAGGTTGGAGAGCTCTTCGGTGACATCGGAGAGAGCGCCATAGGCGAGGACGTCACGAATCAGGATGCGGAGCATTTGCTCGCGGCGGAATGAGGCCAATTCGGCGGAGGGGGATTCGCCGGACGGAGTGCGGGCGAGGCGAGCTTCGATGCGGCGCCCGTACTCCTCGGAGGAAATGACGCGATGAAGGTCATTGGACTGTGGGAGGGCTTCGATCCATTCGGGGTGGCGGAGCACCTCTTCCGACAGGAAGCGGCTGTAGGAGAA
>JBGSME010000574.1:0-1993 GCA_041740335.1 Bryobacteraceae bacterium
CACGGCGATGCCGATCCCGGTGCCGCGGACGTCGGGACGCTCGGGAACCGCCCGCCCGGAGAACTGATAGCCCAGGATCTCCTTGATCTGATGCGGCGTCGTCAGCCCCGCTCCGCGTACCTCGTAGTCCGGCGCGACGAAGGCCACATTCGGATCGGCTGCGAGCGCTTCGAGCTCCGAAGCCTTCACGCTCATGCGGGCCATATTCAGATTGGAAAAGGTCTGGTGCAGGCGGCCGCGCCTCGACTGAGAGAGGCTTTCCCCGGCCGCCTGAGAACTGTGGAAGTCCACGAGAACCTCGATCTCCGTGTCTCCGCCGGTGTCGGAGGCTTGAACCAACTCGGCCGCCAGCTTTGCGTGCCCGCCTTTACGCGGGGCGCCAAACGCTGCGGCTGCGCATGTCGCCAGCATTACCAGTAGAGAGATTCGCATGCCTCTGCCAAAGCACGCGCACCGCCATAGCTCAAATGCCTGAATTCATTCGATGGCGGTTACTGCCGGGCGGACAAAATGTCCTCTATTTACTTCCAGGTAACCGACACATTGTCCACCAGGAACGTCGTCGGCCGCACTCCATCCTCCCGAGCCTGGAAGTACAGGTTCATGATCGATCCGGCATACTCCGTAACATCGTATGTGCGTTTCACGTAGCCGTTCACCGCGGCCGCGGTCCGCGTCGAAAAGTCGCTCCGCATCCGAAGCAGGTCCTTCGGCCGTTGGCCGTTTTCTTCCGACACGCGCACCAGCAACGCGTCTGCTGAACTCGTCTCCTGCGTGTCAACCCGGACGCGGAAGCTCAGCGTCGCTTCTTTCACTCCCGCGGGGATCTCGACAAACTGCGAAAGGTCGCTATCGCCGGCAATGCCCCGCCCCGCGAGCGAGGCCGCGCGCGACCCCAGAAAAGCGCGCTTCACCGTAGGAGTATCGACCACGATCGACGTGGATCCGGTACGCAGCCACGATTGCAGCGCCGCCTCGAAGCCGCCGTTGTGCAGGAGTTGATTCACCTGTTGCACATTGAAGGGAACTTCCGCCGACTCCAGGATCTTGGCTCCGGCAACGTCGTAAACCAGCGCCTTGACGGCATGCGGCCGGGGAGCAAAACCCTGCAACTCCCGCACGGCGCGGAAAGGCGAGGTGGACGACGAAGCCGCCACCTCGCCCGCGACGACGTAGTCCACGCGCGAAACCTGCCCCGGACGCAAACCGTCGAGTTTGGCCAACCCAAAAACGATCGAGGCTTCGCGTTCGTCCACTTCGACCGACGCCGCTACGCCCGCCTGGCCCGTAGAAACCAGACTCACGTTGTCCACCCGGAAGCGCACATCGTTATCGGGAGCAGTGCTTGCGAAACGAAGCTCCACCGTCTTGCCGCGATACGCGCTCAGGTTGAAGGTTTGGCGCTGGTAGTGATTCGCGAGCGGGTCGCGCGTGCTCGTGTTGTCGAACCAGGTCCCGAGCGTTTCCAGCACAATGCCCTTCTCGTCGCGCACCTGCAACACCAGCCGGGCGCCGCTCAGAGAACCTCCGGGGTTTTCGACGCGCAGCCGGAACGAGAGCGCGGCCACCAACGAAGAGGCGTCAATCGAGACACTCTGTGAAAGCGCGGCGCTGCCCGCGAACGCCGCATGACGCGCGCCGAGAAACGATTCCCCTGAGGCGATCACGCCCGCCGTCTGCGTCCATTTCGAAATGTCGCCCTCAAAACCGCCGCCTGCAATTCGCTGGTCGACGCCAGCGATCGTGAACGGCAGCGTTGTGAATCCAACTTTGTTGCCGTTGTCAAGAGCGCGCGCCGTGAGCGTGTAGCCGCTGGGCGCCAGTTTGCCGATATCGAGCCACCCGCGATACGGCGGGCGGTCGAGCGACAGTTCCCGGCGGTTGTTGATCAGGAATTCGAGACTCAAGACGCCGGTGTCGTCGGTAGCGTCAGCGCTTACCAGCATGCTGCCCTCGCCTTCGTTGAGCTCTTCGATCGTGAGCGCGGCGAGCG
>JBGSME010000575.1:0-3955 GCA_041740335.1 Bryobacteraceae bacterium
CGCCGCCACCCGCTCCCGCAGCACGCGATACCAGGGCTGCCAGCGCCAATTCTCATGGACCATGAAGGGAACACCCGCCGCCGCTGCCTCTTCGGCCATCGTACGCGCGCCGGCCATCGACATCGCCATCGGCTTCTGGCAGATCACCGGGATACCTTGATTCACGGCGCGGCGCACAAACTCGAGATGCGTCTCAGGGCGAGTGGCGATGTCGACAAAGTCCAGCTTCTCGCGATCGAGCATCTCCTCGATCGATCCATAGGCGTTCGGAGCGGCAGCACGCGCCCGTTCGATATCCGGATCGCACGCTGCCGCCAGTTCCACGCCGGCCATGCGCCGCCAGGCATCGATATGAAACTGAGCAAAGAAGCCGCAGCCTACGATCCCGCCGCGCATTCTTTTGGTGGTCATGACCCGGTAACCTCTTTCAGGAACGCGAAGAACGCTTTCTTACGGTCCGTATTGATGCGCCAATCCACCGGCATCGATTGATATCCGTCCTCATAGTTGTTCTTACCCGGATCGAAGTAACCCCAGCCGGCGTAAGACTCGATGGCCTTCTGCATGTTATTTACAGGCTGGTCAAAATCGAAATGGTCATCCTCGTTGAAAAGCACCGGCATCGGACGCCACGCCGGGCTCTTGCGAACGGTCTCGCACATCGCCGCGATGCGATTGGGATCCTTCACGCCGTTGCCGTGCATCAGCACGAAATCGGACACCGCGACGACGTTACCGGTTGGAATGGATCCGCCGTTGAAGCTGGTGCCCACCAGCAGCCGGCGGCGTCCGACCTGGATCGCCTTTACGGTCTCGATTAACTTATGCACATTGGGCGCGCGGAGGGATTCCTGCTGATAGGAGCGATTGTCACATTCGTTCACTAAGTCCACGATTACGTTCCGATACCCACGGCGCAGGATCCACAGAGTTAACTCCGTGGCGGCGCGTTCCACCGCGGCGGCGTCCTTGAGACGTTCGTCCTGCCCGAAATAGAAGTAATTGGCGATGGTGACCATACCCAGTTCGTCGGCGCGATTGAGTATGTTCTCGAACCGGCGGAGGAACGGCGCCTTGAGAGACCCGTCAACTTCGTAGGCGTTATTGATCCATGGCTGCACTTTCGAGTAGCCTTCGGGGCTTCCGCCTTGCAGCCCGATGGTATAGCCCAGCAACCCGTTCCGGCGCCAATCGGGCATGGCGGACACGTATTCGCGATTGTTCCGTTCCGGGTCCCACGGGGCGGTGCTCGAGAACTTCCAGCGGGCGGCGGTTTCCGGGTTGGCATCGTCGAAAACGCCCTGGATCATCCGCGAGTTCATCAATAAGCCTTCGATCCGGTGGCCGTTCCAGGATCGGCCTTCATAGGTAGGACGGCCGTTGATATGGAACTGATCGGCGTCGATGGAGACCGCGGTGCGACGGCCTGGCTGAGCGAAGGCCGCAGTGGCGGCAAGGGAGAGGAAAGAGCGTCGGAGCATCAGGACCAGTCTAAATCATCAAGCGGCTCCCCGGCTCCGTTCCCATTACTCAATCAATCTTTACGTCAACTCTAGCCACGGCTGGGTTTTAACCTGCACGGGCGCGCTACGCCGCCGCCAAAATCAGAGGCGAAGGAAGCGTTGCGCATGGATTGGAAGCTTAGATCAATTGCCCTAACGACAACCGTCTTCGCTGTCACGCCGATTCGGCCGATGGGTCCCAGACCGCTACCCATCGCACGGACCGCCGCTATGTTTTGGGTTTTGTTGAGCACCGCATCCCACGCTGCGCTTTAGAGGATAAGAATTATGCTTCTCATTGAGTCGCGATACGCAATTCTTCTAACGATCATTTGTGCCTTTTCGCTTACCGCTCAGAACGTAGGCATTCTTGTGCGGAAGGATGATCGGTCCTTTGACGGTTACGATCTCATATTCCCAAACCGGAGCACCACGGCGTATCTAGCGGATAACTCCGGTAAGATCGTTCATCGCTGGGAGACGGCATATGCTCCCGCGTTTTCGAGTTACTTGCTGCCAAATGGCCACCTGCTGACGACCGGTATCTCTGCAGCGCCAACGTCGATCGAGCGCGCCGGCGGAGGCCGCGTAGTGCACGAATACGATTGGAACGGCAAGCTGGTGTGGGGGTTTCAATACCAGGACGACCACCTCCGCCTGCATCACGACATACAACCGCTTCCCAACGGCAATGTTCTTATGATCGCGTGGGAACGCAAGACCGCCGGCGAAGCGCTCGCCGCGGGGCGTCGTTCTGATTTGCTGCTCGCCACCGGCAGTGAGATCTGGCCCGACCATATCATTGAAGTTTCGCCGGCGCGGGAGGGCGCGATTGTATGGGAATGGCATGTCTGGGATCACCTCATCCAGGACACCGACCCGGCGAAACCAAACTACGGAGCAGTCGCCGAGCACCCTGAACGGATCGATATCAATTTCAACGGCGATCGCGCAAATCCGCTGAGCAACCGGAGCCCGGACTGGAACCACTTCAACGCCATCAGCTATAACGCGGAGCTTGACCAGAATTACCTGGAGAACGGCCGCTACAGCCCTAAAGAGATTTCATGGTCGTATCAACATCCGGCGCTGGCGGCGCGAGTTCAGTCCGGCGCGCAGCGCCTGCCCAACGGAAACACGTTCATCTGCGACGCCGTCACCGGGCGGACGACAGAAGTAACAACGGGCGGCGATACCGTCCGTGAGTTCACCATCTCTCCTCCTGGATCGGATCCATCCACCCCGACCGTTCTGTTCCGCGCACCCCGCTACCAGCCAGACTATCCCGGCCTGGCGAACCTGGCGCTGAAGCCGGATCCGTTCACCACGGTGAACGCGGCCAGCGGCCTCGCTGGCGCCAACGCGCCCGGCGAACTGATCCGGCTGCTGAGGCGATACGCGAAGATGCGAAGATCACGTTGACCGACACGCGGGGCGAGGTCCATTCACTGCCGGTGGTCGGCCGAGACGAAACGGATTTGGTGCTGCAACTCCCGGATGGACTGGCGAAGGGCGCCGCTGTGCTCCAGGTGAGTGATCAACAGGACCGGTTGTTGGTGGGGGACGTTGCACCAGGTTTATTTGACGACTCGGCGATGGTGATCCCCACCTCGGAAGGCGCGATCGTCGAAATCAAGGCAACCGGGCTGGCCGGAGCGAAATCTCTCACTGCGTACGTAGGCGGACGCAAGTCCAGAGCCGCAGTCACCGGAAACGCCGGCGGTATTCAGAGGCTAACGATCGGCCCGGTGATGGGGTTGTTCCCCTCGCAGAGCAAGGTGGAGGTGCTGGTGGTGGCGGACGGGATCACATCGAACCGGGTGGATGTGGCGGCGGCTACGCCGAACGGATCCCTATTGGACGCCGAGGCCGTTCACGGTATCCACAAGGGTAACCTTGCGGGGGGCGATCCACCGCACGAGATCCGGCAGATCGTAGAGGCACAGCGCGCCTGGAACCGCGTTCTCCCACTGCGCGCGATGGATGCGGCCGCGCACCACCGTCTCATAGGAATCGAGCATGCCGGAAAGCCGTGTTTCGGCGAAGCGAGAGTCAAACGCCGCGGCGTAAAGCGCGGGCACGGAAGCCTGCCCTTCCCCGTAAAGCCGCAATCGCGACGGATCCACATCCGCGCGCGCCAGCAGCAGATCGAGCCCGCGCGCGACATCTTCGGCGCGCATCGTTACCAGAGGCTTGCCGGTGAGCATCGCGGTCATCGCCGATTCGTAGTCGCCGAAATAGCGCGGCCAGTCAGATCCGTTGTCGTCGGACCGCGAGGCCATCTCGCCCATCCCACGCAGATCCACGGAAAGGACGACCATTCCGGCATCTCGCAACTTCACGGCTTCCTGATGCGCGGCCGCCTTGCCGCGCCCATTCACAAGCAGCGCGGCCGGATGCCGCCCGCCGCCTTCCGGCACGTAGAGCAAGGCCGGGAGATCGATGCCGGGTTC
>JBGSME010000576.1:0-5901 GCA_041740335.1 Bryobacteraceae bacterium
GCGCCGCCGCCGGCGCGGCCAAAGCCTCCCGCGCGGCCTGGTAACACGCTTCCGGATCCACCCCCACCAGCCGGTTGGTCCCTTGTTCGATCGTCGCCGGACGCTCCGTATTCTCCCGCAGCGTCAGACACGGCACCCCGAGCACCGTCGTCTCTTCCTGGATGCCGCCGGAGTCGGTCAGCACCAGCCGCGCATTGGCCGTCAAGTGTAGAAAATCCAGATACCCAAACGGCGCAGTCAGTTGAATATTGCCCGCCGTGATCCCCGCCGATTCCAGCCACCCCAGCGTCCGCGGATGAACCGGGAACACCACCGGAACATCCGCCGCCAGCCGGTTCAACATCCCCGCCATCGCCATCAGCCGCTCCGGATCGTCCACGTTCGCCGGCCGGTGGAGCGTCGTGAGAATGTACTCCCCCCGCTTCCGCCCCAGCCGTTCCAGCACATCCGATCGCGACGCCGCGTCGCGGAACGCCAACAACGTGTCGATCATGACGTTGCCCACCAAAAACATCCGGTCCGGACTCACCCCCTCGGCCGCCAGATTCCGCATCCCACTCGGCTCACTAACAAAAAGGTACTCCGAAACCGAATCGGTGAGCACCCGGTTGATCTCTTCCGGCATCCCGCGGTCAAAGCTCCGCAAACCCGCCTCCACATGCGCAACCGGTACTCCCAGCTTGGTCGCCACTAGCGTAGCCGCCAGCGTCGAATTCACATCTCCCACCACCAGCACCAGTTCCGGCCGCTGCTCAACCAGCACTGGCTCCAGCTTCTGCATGATCGCCGCCGTCTGCCACGTCGCCGTGCCCCCTCCAACCTCCAGATTGACGTCCGGCGTTGGAAAGCCCAATTCCCGCAGAAATGTGTCCGACATCTCCGGTGAATAATGCTGGCCCGTATGAATCAACGCCGCGGTCAGCCCCGGACGCGTTTGGATTTCCTTCAGAATCGGCGCGACCTTCATGAAGTTCGGCCGGGCTCCGACAATGCACGTGATGGTTGCCATTCGACCGCCATTGTAGCGCGACATTCCGGCCTCGAAACCTGATATCATTCGCAAAGAGGGCCAACGCAAGGAGGGTCAACAAGGCCTTGACCCGGGGTCCCAATTCTTTTGTCCACTCGACACTGTATCCTTTTCACCCATAACTTTCCGCCTGTCAACAGTTCTGGGGTCCAGCGCGCCGTTCGCTTTTGGAAATACCTGCCGGAAGCCGGCTTCGAAACCCACGTCGTTTGTTCGAGCCACGGCGGAGTCGATCCGCTCGAACGCGTCTCCTACGTCCCCAACGACTACACCCGCGGCCGGACCGGATTCCACACCCGCGCCGCCACCGTCGCCCAACGCATCGCTCCCCACAACGAGCGCTTCATCTGGTCCGCTCACGCCATCACCCAGGCCGAACGGCTCTGCGCCCAGTATCCCATCGCCGCCATCGTTTCCACCTCGCCCGCCATCGGCGCACACATCGCCGGGCACTTTGCCAGCCGCAAACGCCGCCTGCCCTGGCTCGCCGATTTCCGCGATTCCCTCACCAACAACCCCTTCCGCACCAGAACCCGCTGGGCAAGAACCTACGAACGCTGGCTCGAACGCCGCATCTTCGAATCCGCCACTCTCGTCAGTTCCGTCACCGACCGCCTCATCGCCGAATGGAAGCACCTCTACCCCGATCTTCAGGACAAAATGCACGTCGTCTGGAACGGCTTCGATCCCGAAGAACGCTTCGAAGCGCTTCCCCGCCCCCCGCGCTCCTACCGTGCTCTGGTTCATACCGGCAGCGTCTATGGCATGCGCCACCCCGGCATTGTGCTCGACTCCATGAGCCGTCTGATCGGCGCCGGCCGCCTCGATCCGGCCACCGTGCGCATGGAACTGATCGGACCCCTCACGCCGGACTCTCCGCTCCACACAATGCCCTCGTTTCTTCAATTGCAGGCTTCTGGCGCAGTCATTGCCAACGGCCGGATGATTCCCCGCGCCGAGGCGCTCCAGGCGCTTGCCGAAGCCGACTATCAGTTGTTAATCGACCTCAACGCTTTCGATGTCGGCCACACCGTTCCGGCGAAGCTGTTCGAATACCTGCGCATCGGGCGCCCCATTCTTGCCCTCGCTCCGCCCAACTCCATCGTTGAGGACATCCTGTCCCGCTCCGATGTCCCATCGGTGTGCATTACTTCCTCCGACTCTCCGCAGACGGCCGACGAAAAACTCGCCCGCTTCTTCGCCCTCCCGCCCGACCCCCCCGTCCGCGCTTCCGATTGGTTCTGGCAGAACTTTGACGGTCGCGGCCAGGCCGCGCAGATCGCCGGCTTGCTCGATCGCGCCATCGCCGCCAAACGCCAGTAGACCCATCCGCGCCAGCTCGCCTTCCAAGCTGATGTCACCAAGCGCACCGTGATGTATCGTGGCCTCTGTGTCCGCAATTCACCCCAGCGGTGCACGACATAGCGAACGATCAAGTCGCGAAGGGAACCGCGAACTAGACCTCGCCGGGTAGCCGTACTGGTTTCGGCGTTGCGGCGCGGCGCACCCCGGTACGAAGCCGCCGACGGTTCCGGTCTCCGCTACGCTGCGCCGTTGATCGTTACCGATCAGCTGAATCCCCGCCAACGCCCTGACGTATCGAGATTTGTGGCTTCACGGTGAGCCAGACCGAGTGGTGGGATGCGACGACAATTTCCAAAGACTCGCGACCCTTTTCGGTGCGATATCTAACGTCGGCGACACCCATGGCGTTGAACTCATAAACGCAAGTTCCGCCAATGGTCACGAGAATTCTAACGTCCTTCACCGCCGGGACAATCGCGATCTCCCTCATCCAATTGCCTTGGAAGGGCGCTGAAGAACTGCACCAGATCGTATTCGTTAATGGACAAAGAACTCTTCATGGCCTCGGACGATGTGCCACCACGCCGGCCGACTCGTGCTCAGAGCCTTTCCCACTGTTCGAGATCGATGTGCGCCTGACTGAGAATGCTGCGCAGCGTCCCAACCGGTATTTCTGCTTTTTTCGGAACGATTGTGGTGTCGACGAATGAACCAGTACGCCGAACGAACTTCACATGACTTCCTTTTTGGCTGGCCTCTACGAAGCCTGCGGATTCAAGACGACGCTTGACCTCGCGGTATGGCTGCGGACTAAGCCGCGCCAACATCAACCTCAACGGTCCTCAAGAGAGGAGGACGGGTTGCTTGCGGCGGCTCAAAGTAGAGTTCCAAAGCTTCCTTGAGATTGGCCAATGCTTCAGCCTCGGTTTCACCTTGGCTCGCAACATCCAACTCAAGGCATTGCGCGACGTACCAATCACCTTCCCGCCAAACGCTAGCCGCAAATGGACGCTTCATGGCTCCATTCTGTCACTGAATTCTGGCTCTGAGCAACTCAACTCGCGCAAAGTCGCGAAGGGAACCGCGAACTAGACCTCGCCTCCCAGACGCAGAAGTGCGTGCCTTGGAAGTAAAGGCCAAAGCGCAAGGAATGTCCGCCGAGCAGATATGGGTTCGCCGTCAATGACTCGCCGAACAGCGCAACGTCCCAACGGTGACGCCCGGCGGACTGACGGAATCACCGGTACATCGCAAGGTGTGGCCGCCATAATCCGGATCCCTTTGCGAGTCCTCATGACAATGGCGTTTCGGGACCGCCCTTTCGCCCCACTCATTCCGGCGCCGGATCACTCCAGATAGCGTTCTAGCGTTTTGCGGGTTTTATCGAGTCATGGGCGGCGGAAATCGTTGTAGAGTCAGTCCTGGTGCGGGATTTCCACTTCCGAATAGCTGCCTTCGGTCGCTGCGTTCACGGCCGCAACAATCCGTTCAAGATGGAGATTGACGTCCGGGGTCAAGAGCAATGCATAACCGGCTTCTTCAGCTTGACGCAGTAGCTCCCCGTTTTTGAGTTCGTGCCAGCCGATCTGCCGGGCGAACGCCACCTCGTGCCCAACAAGACTACGGGCGATCGGATTGGGCGTGCCGTTATCGAAGAGAATCCTCATCCGTACGCGGGCGCTTTTTCCAGACTCTGGCTCGCGAAGTGGAGCACGGCCTTTACTTCCTCTTCGGTCACATCGAATACTTCCGTGATCTCCCTAACGGACAGTCCGGCTTCAAGGTTTTCGAAGATCGTTTGCACGGGCATACGAGTGCCCTTGAGCACCCAGGCGCCGCTCACCTTGCCGGGAATGCTTTCGACGGCAGGGCATTGGGACCAGTCAAGTTGTGCCATCAGTCGACCTCTCTTCCATTGTATTCTGATGTCGGTTGTTTGCTAGGTTTCGGTAGGTTTTAGAGCGGGACGCGAATCCGAATCCCAGTGCTCGGGGAGAATCCACTTAAGGTGAGCGACGAACTCCACGCCTAAACTTGGGCCGCTGCGAAATACCTCGGGACACGGGCCGCCGCGCGTAAAGAAGTACCCGAAGTCGGTGCATCGGTAAACCTGCGAAACTTGCTCGCCGGCCGTGACCATTTCGCCGACAAAGAACCATCCGCCGTAGTGATGGAAGTCGATCGAGCAGGTCCCTGAACGGAGCCGGGTGTCCTGGCGGCAATTTGAGCATTCTCTTCCGCGAGCTCACGCTCAACTCGCACAAAGTCGCACAGGGTAGAGCCAACTAGCCCAGTGCGTGCCGTCGTACCAGATCAAGCCTTCCAGCTACGCGCCCGCCATTTTGGCTAGACCATAAAACTTGCTCTCGCCCCCAACCGATCCCACACAACCCCATATACCCACAAGACGATTCCCCCACACACCCCAAGGAAACCCCATCCCACGCCAATTCAAAAACCCCAAACACCCACAACCCAAACACCACCAACCACTTAACCCACCACAACCCCCAACCGGGTTCCCCCGCGCACCCCCGCCCCACCCTATCCTAATACCGGGAACACCGATCCCCGCTCAATGCTCGATCGGAAACCCAAACGCATACTGAGTCCCGTCGTGGCCACTCACATAAACCCGCGTCCCGCCTATGGACAAACCCCCAGAATGCACAAAGGAGGAAATCGCCGTGCCGCTCGACCATAACTCTTTCCCCGTCGTCCCATCCAACGCGTACAACACCCCCGCACGCGATCCCTTCACCCGCCCCTCCAACGTCCCCTCCCGCTTCTCCCCGCTCGACACCGCAAACACCACCCCGTTCACACTCGCCGGCGTCAACGCATTCACCATCTCCCGCGACTCCCACCCCTTCTCCAATCCCGACCCCGTGAACTTCCACCCCACAACCCCCTTCGCCACCGGTACCAACACCCACCGCGTTCCTTCCCCCTCCCACGTCGCCAACGCGCCCACATCATACCCCGCCGCGAACGCCCCCGTCGACGCCAACGGCTTCAACGACGAGTCCAACACATGCAGCTTCCCGTCCACCGTCGTCGCCGCTACCATATCTTTATCCTTGAAGTCGAATAGCATCGGAGATGACGAAAACGCCGCATCCGCGGAAAACACAGCCTTCTGGTTCAACGTCCCCGGCGCTAATACGAATAACTGCTTCCCCGACGCGACATATATGTTCCCCTCCGGATCCGCCGCGAATCCTGTACGCCCACTTACTCCCGCCGGAGCCTTCCAGTTACTCACCTTCCCCGTCTCCACGTTCAGCGCCCAGATCCCATCCGGCACCCCGCCGCACCCGTTCACCGTCGCCGCGTACACCGTATTGTCAAACGAAATCAGTCCCACCGCATGCGCGTTCGGTGGCAGGAACTTTACCCCTGGCTTCGGCTCCTCGCCGTTGGAGACATACATCGAGTGCAGCAGCCCATTCCACGCCAGCGCCATCACAAACAACGGCGTCCGGGCAAATGGATTCCCCGCCGTCGCCGTTCGCCGCGAAGCTCGCGCCGCCGGCGCCGCAGCCGGTCTCGCCGCCATTCGCTGC
>JBGSME010000577.1:0-3846 GCA_041740335.1 Bryobacteraceae bacterium
GTCTCGCTCCCGCCCGAACTGGCCAATTGCCCGGTCGGCGTTACGTTCAAAGTATCCGGCTTCTCCGCGGTCGACTCGGCTTCCAACCCCGTCCCCTCATTCCCCAGCATCCATTTCTCGAACCAACGATACGTCTCCTCACGCCGCGGCTTTGACCATCCGTGCTTGTCGTCGTATTCGAAAAAACCCACCTTCTCCCGCGCGCCCAGCTTCGCGAAAATCCCTTGCGCTTCCACGAACGTCGAACGCGCTCCCTCAATCGGAAAGAAGTCCTGAATCGCCGTCATCATCTTCACCGGACGCGGCGCATACGCCGTCAGGAAGTCCGGAAAATCCAAACCGTCGCGGATGAAACCAAAGAAATTCTGCTCCGCGTCCTGCGGTCCCGGATCGAACCACAACTTTTCCCACGACGTGATGTAGCACGATGGTGCAGCCGCCGCCAGCCTCGGCTCGAGCGCGCTCAGATAAGCCGCCTGCGTCCCCCCTCCGGAATTCCCCGCCACCGCGATCCGCTGGCCGTCCACCTCTTTCCGCGTCAGCAAATAGTCCAGCCCGCGGATTCCGTCCCAGATTTCATCGCGCGCCACGCTGGTCCCGGTCAACATACATTGCAACCCGGCCATCGTGTGCTCCCGCGTTCCGATCCCCACTCGCGAACGCTTCCCCGCCACATCCCAATACTCGCTGCGCTCGCCCTGCCCCGGCGGATCATATGCTAACACCACCATCCCGCGCCGCACCATCCCGATCCATCCCCGCTGGTAAATCTCCGCTGCCTTGCCCTCGTTGCTGTGCCCCGCCGTCCCCAACACCGCCGGAAACGGACCGCCCCCCGCAGGCACATACAAATTCGCCGTCACCTTGAATCCCGGCTGGCTCTCGAAAATCACCTTCTCGATCCGGTATCCTTCTCGCTCCAGAGTGCCCGTGATCCGCGCATGCAGCGGCGTCTTCTCCGGCCATCCGCCAAGCGAACGCAACATCAAAGCCCGCACCCGCTCCTGCCGCCCCCGAATCTGCTCGGGCGTTTGCAACGCGGCGATCTCCGCTTTCCGCGCCTTCCAGTGCCCCTCCGCGATCCGTGTCAGATACGCGTCCAGCATCCCCGATAGGTCTCCCGCCGCCGTGATCGCCGCCAGCAACAGTATCATCGTCACCGCCTCTCTACTTCTTGGCCCGCTCCACAATCGTCGAAACCAGCCGCGTTGGATACTCCTGCGCCCGCCGCGGAGCCTTCTTATCCACCACCGTCAGCTTGGCGATTTCTTCCGCCGGAACCGGACCCGTCTCCCGAAGGTAGCTCAGCGCATTCAGTGCCAGCACCGGAGCGTAGCCGCCGTTCTTTGTTGCGTCAGCCACTTCCATCAATATCGCGATCGCTTTCGCCCGATCCGCACCGCTGCCGAACCTCCCCAGCGCCTCCGCCGCAATCGCGCGCACATACGGTGACGCATCGCTCACCGCAGCCTCAATCTCTTTCCGGCACTCCCGCAATCCCTCGCCCTCCCGCGCCAACACTCCCTGCGCCGCCCAATATCGCACCGCGCTGTCGCTGTCGCCGAACCCCGCCTTGATCTTTTCGATCGGAGTCGCCACACCCGACGCTTCCGCCGCCATCGCCATCACCCGCTCGAGCGGATACTTCTTCTCATCGTGACCCATCTCATACGGCGTCGACCCCACCGAACGCTCGTGAATCTCCCCCTCCGGCAGGAAACCCACGTCGCGAATCCGCACCGCCAGATCCTCTTGCGCCTTCCTCATCCGCGCCACGCGCTCTTTCTGCTCCGGCATCGCCGCCAGATTCTTCACCTCGTCGCGATCGTTCTCCAGATCGTACAATTCCTCAGACGGCTTCTTCTCCCAGAAGATCCGCTGCGCCTCGTTCAGCTTCCCGTCCTTGTACATCTTGTTCCACACTTCCGTCGTCGGCGTCTCGAACATGTAGCCGATGTGCTGCCCGTAGATCCGGTGCGGCATATAGTTGCGGATATAGATGTAGCGCTTGTCCCGCACGGACCGTACCATATCGACACGCTCATCCATCCTTCCCCGAAATCCGTAAATGTACGGCTGCTCAGGCGCCGCATGCGTTCCCATGAACGCGAACCCCTGCATGTGCGCCGGCGGCCTCACACCGATCAGGCTCATCAACGTCGGCGCCAGATCCACGAACGACACCAGCCGGTCCGTGTGTCCGCCAGCCCGATATCCGGCCGGTGCCAGATTCTTGAATTTGTCCGGCACCGAAACCAACAGCGGCACTCGCAACCCTGAGTTGTACGGCCAGCGCTTGCTGCGCGGCATCCCCGAACCGTGATCCCCATAGAAGAAAACGATCGTATCGTCGGCCAGCCCGTCCTCCTCTAATTCCGCCAGCAGCTTCCCGGTCTTGGCGTCCATCGTCGTGATGTTGTCGTAGTACTGCGCCCAGTCGTGCCGTACCTCCGGCGTATCCGGATGATATGCCGGCACGCGCGCCCCCGCCGGATCGTGCACCAGCGTGTGCGGCCTTCGCCGGATCTGGCTCTCATGCGTGATCGTGTCGTTGAAAATCGAAAAGAACGGTTGCCCCGCCGCGCGCTTGCGCCAGTGCGCCTTGTTGCTCGATTCGTCCCATACCTGCCCCGGTTCTTTCAGGTTGTAGTCCGTCTTCGAATTATTTGTGCAGTAGTAGCCGGCCTCCCGCAAATATTGCGGATACATCTTCGCCACCGGCGGCAGCGAAACCTCGCTCCGCATATGCTCGCCACCAAGCGACGGCGGATACATGCCGGAAATTAGCGTCGTACGCGCGGGCGCGCACACCGGCGCATTCGACCATGCATTGTCGTACCGCCATCCCCGCGACGCCAACTTATCCAGATTCGGCGTGGTGGCGTACTTGTCTCCATACGGCCCAATCTCCGGACCGATATCCTCGCAAGTAACCCACAGTATGTTCGGCCGTGACTGCTGTCCGCATGCCGTCGAAAAAGCCCCGGCCGCCGCTGTTCCAATGAATTGTCGTCGTTGCATCGAAACGATGGTATCAGCCCGCGCGTATACTAGGCGAATGCCGAACCGCTGGGCGCTCGCCGCGCTCCTGTTCGCGTCGACTACGATCAACTACCTCGACCGGCAGACTCTCTCCGTCCTCGCTCCATTCCTAAAGACCGAGTACCAATGGTCGAACACGGACTTCGCCTGGATCGTGATTGCCTTCCGCGTCGCCTACGCCTTCGGACAAACCGCCTCCGGCCGCATGCTGGACCGTCTCGGCACTCGCCGCGGACTCCTCACCATGGTCGGCTTTTATTCAGTCGCCGCCATGCTCACCGCGCTCGCCTCCGGGCTCCGCACCTTCGCCTTCTTCCGCTTCCTCCTCGGCCTCGGCGAATCGGCCAACTGGCCCGGAGCAGCCAAAGCCGTTTCCGAATGGTTCCCCGCCCGCGATCGCGGACTCGCCGTCGCCTTCTACGATTCCGGCTCCGCAATCGGCGGCGCGCTCGCTCCCCTTCTCGTCCTCTGGCTCTACCGGACCTTCGATTCCTGGCGTCCCGCGTTCCTCATCATCGGCGCGCTCGGCTTTCTCTGGATGGCTGCATGGTGGCGCTTCGCACCCCGCCTCCCCGTCGCCGCCGCCTCGAACGATCCCACTCCCACCATGCCCATGGCCTCTCTGCTGCTCCTCCCCAAAACCTGGGGACTCATCCTCGGGCGCTCCCTCACTGACCCCGTCTGGTTCTTCATCTCCGATTGGTTCGCCATCTACCTCGTTGCCAAAGGCTTCCGCCTTGAAGAAACCATCGCCGGGTTCTGGGTTCCCTTCCTCGCCGCCGACCTCGGCAATTTCGCCGGCGG
>JBGSME010000578.1:0-3963 GCA_041740335.1 Bryobacteraceae bacterium
CATCGAAACCGTTGCCGGGGAAGGTCCAGCCGCCGGTAAGATTCAGCCCCGTCCGCTGGCTCAGCGGACTGACGACCTGCGGATCGAAGACGGCGTACCGGTCATAACGTTCGGTGAGCCCGGATTCGAAGTCCCAGCGCAGGCCGAGATTCACTGTCAACTTGCGGGAGACCCTGAAATCGTCCTGTAGGTAGAAGCCGTAGCTCTTGCTTTCGAGCGCGGGCCGCACGCCGTGAACTTCGCTTCCGCTGGCTCCCGTGCCCAACAGGAACGACGCGTAGCCGACGCCGCCGACGGCGTTGACCACGCGCGGATCGGGTCCCGCCGTCATGCTCCGGTTGAACGTGAAGTTCATGCTCCAGGGTGCTTGGGAATGGTTGACGGCGTTGCTGCGGATTTCGGTGCCTGTTTTGAGCGAATGGCTGCCGACCACCTTGGAGAGGGTGGCCACGACGGTGTGCGACTGGTTTGCGGACCGGAAATTCCAATGATGCAGCAAACCCGGCATGGTCATCTCTTCGACGGAGAACTCGGGAAATGCCAACAGGTCGGCGCCAGCCTCGACGTTGGGAGGCAAACCTAACGAGGTCGGCCTGAAACCGAGGTTCCAGCTCGAGCGGTCCAGAATAGACCGCGCGACGCCATATCGCAGGCTAAGCAGGGTCGTCGAATTGATGGTCCAGCTATAGTCCAGCGCGGCGTTCTGTTGGCGCTCGGCGTTCGAGAAGCAGCCGCCATCGGGGCATCCTGGCCCGGCCCAGAATTCCGGCTGCGAGTTCTGGTTGTTGAAGATGGTGTAGCGGAAAAAGATCCGCTGGCTGTCGCTGAAATTGTGATCGAACTTGGTTGTGGCGCGATCCACCGTCGTGGGCGCCTTGCCCTGGAAGAAGAAGTTATTCTGGCCGGTGAAAGTCTGCCCCGGGAGGTTCGGGCGCGGGCCGTAGAACTTTTGCACGTTGACGGCCACGGGGTCCATGCGCGCGGCGGGAATGCGGTTATTGGGGAATGGGGTGCGAAGGAACTGTCCGGGCCGGGCGGGGTCGGCGGCGGTGGTGAAGGGATCGTAGACGCTCCGCATTTGACCGGCGCTGTTCAGTGTTCTGGAGAAATCGCCGGCCATCTGCTCGTCGGTGGGGAGGGTAAAGAACCGGGTCGAAGCCGAGCGCTGCCGCCGGCCTTCGTAGACGTTGAAGAAAAATGTCCGGTTCTTCCCGTTATAAATTTTCGGAATCACCACGGGTCCGCCCGCGCTTGCTCCGAATTCGTTTCGTTGGAAGGTAGCGAGCTTGCTCCCGCTGGCGTTGGCGAACCAGTTGTTGGCGTCCAGCCGGCTGTTGCGCACGAACTCGAACAGGCTGCCGTGCAGGGTGTTGGTTCCGGACTTGGTGGCGATGGTGAGAATGCCGCCGCCGGAGCGGCCATATTCGGCGCTGTAGGAGTTGGTCTGAATCCGGAACTCTTCGACGCCCTCGATCGATGGCACGGCGCTGTTGGCGTTCATGTTTTGGGTGTTGGCATTCATCGTCACGGGCACGCCGTCCATCATGATGGCGTTCGATGAATCCCGGCCGCCGTTCACGGTGAATCGGCCGATCGACTCGAACCCTTCACCCACGCCGCCATTTCCGCCCCCTGGCCGGAAGCCAATCACGCCGGGCGTCAATGCGGCCAACCCGTAGACGTTTCGTCCGTTCAGCGGCAGGTCGATAATCCGCTTGTTCTCGACCACGCCGCTCAGCGTAGCCGTCGTGGTGTCCACCGCCAGGGCTCCGCCGGTGACGGTGACGGACTCCGATATCGAACCCACCTGCAACGCGATATTTACGCCGGCCTTTTGCTGTGTGGCGATCGGAACTTCCTCGAGCACGTAGGAACGAAACCCGGTCTTCTCCGCGCGGACCTGATAGCGTCCCGGCGGCAAAGGCGACACGAGATAGAATCCGGTATCGTTCGAAGTGGAACGGAAAGTGACGTTGCGTTCGAGGTCGGTAACGACGACGCTGGCGCCTGCAACGGCAGCGCCCGACGGATCGGTGACGAGGCCTGAGATGGATCCAGCGACGGTTTGGGCGGCCAAATGCGGCGCCAGCAGACAAAGGGCGATCGGGAAGACCAATCGTAACTTAAGGCGGTTCAATGCCATGAATAGACTCCTTCACCCACGAAACTTGCGAAAAGCTGTGAACCATGCTATCCGATCCCCTGGTCGAATGCAAGCGTATTTTTCTTAATAACTCGGTCTGTTCCTTGAGCTTTTGAGGCGCTTCGAGTTGGATGCTCAGCGTTGATCGATCGGCGTGACGGGATCGATGAATGGCCAGATGACAGTGCCGAGAAGATAGGCTCCGGCCATGACGTAGAGGAAAGTGTTCCAATCGCCGCCGGTGGTCTGGAGAATGTAGCCGCCCAAGGCGGGGGCGACGAAGCCGGCCATGTTGCCCATCATGTTCATGGAACCGGAGACGGTGCCGGCGTACTTGCCGCCGACGTCCATGCAGGCTCCCCAAGCGCCGGGCATGACGAGGTCGTTGAAGAAGCTGGCGAATCCCATGAAGATCATGGCCCATAGGGCGTCGGCGGTGCGGATGGAAACGACGAGCATGACGGCGGCGCCGAGGAATCCGAAGCTGGCGAGGAGTTGGCGGGTGAGTTTGACGCTGCCGGTGAGTTCAGCGACGCCGTTGGAGATGATGCCGCAGACGAGCGAACCGAAGCCACCGAACAACAGCGGGAAGATGGCGTATTTGGCGGCGGTATTGGTATCGAGGTGGCGGCCTTCCTTGAGGTAAGTGGGGAGCCAGGTGATGAAGAAGTACCAGGGGAACGAGAGCAGGAAGTATTGCACCCACAACAACCACACCGAGCGGGATGCGAGCAGTTTGGCCCATGGGACATTGCCGTGACCACCGGTGAGGTGTTCGTTTTCCTTGAGCAGCGCGAGTTCGGCGTCGTTGACGCTTTTGTTGTCGCGCGGGTTGTCGCGGAACCAACGGTAGAAGAAGAACGCCCAGATGAGGCCGATGCCTCCGAACAAGACAAACGCTCCGCGCCAACTGGTAAAGCGGAGGACTAGAATGACAAGCGGCGGGGTGAAGGCTCCGCCCCAGCGGGCGAAGGTCCACATGATGCCCTGGGCGCGGATACGTTCGGTGGCGGGGAGCCAGGTGGTAAAGGCTTTGGTGAGGTTAGGGAAGCAGCCGGCTTCGCCGAGCCCGAACAGGAAGCGGACGCCCCACATGGCTCCGAAGCTGCGCATGCCGCCGGTAAGGGCGGTGAAGGCGCTCCACCAGAGGACGATGCGCATGAGGACTTTGCGGGGTCCCATCCAATCGCCGAGCCAGCCGCCGGGGATTTCGGCGAGGGCGTAGGCGATGGCGAAGGCGCTGAAGATTTGGCCTTGTTGGATTTTGTCGAGCCCGAGTTCGAGGGCGATGTCGGGCATCGCCATCGAAATACAGACGCGGTCAATGTAGGCGAGAATCGCGAGGGTGACGGCAAAGAAGATCACCCAATATCGGGCGCGGGTGGGTTGTTCGACGGAGACCGGAATTGCCATGAACTGCCTATCAGATCATGATGGGAGGCCGGTTGGCAACCTTCGATGTCGACCGCTCCCTCACGGTAGCGGCTCAGTCTATTCGCTCAGGCAGCTCTTGACGGCGGCTTTCCAGCCGGCGTAGAGGGCTTCGCGGCGGGCCGGTGGCATGGAGGGTTCGAAGCGGCGGTCGACTCGCCAGAAGGATTCGACTTGTTCGGGCGAGGTCCAGTAGCCGGTGGCGAGGCCGGCGAGATAGGCGGCGCCGAGGGCGGTGGTTTCGGTGTCGGCGGGGCGCACGATGCGGCAGCCCAGGATGTCGGCCTGAAACTGGAGAAGCGCATTGTTCCCCACTGCCCCGCCGTCTACTTTCAGTTCACCGAGCACCAGTCCCGCGTCCTTCTGCATCGCTTCTACCAGGTCGCGCG
>JBGSME010000579.1:0-14844 GCA_041740335.1 Bryobacteraceae bacterium
TCGAACTGATCGATGCGGAGTGTCTGCCGGCGGCTTGGCTCGACAAGGCGGCCGGATACCGGTTCAATGTTCTGGCTCCGTTGTTCGCGGTGAATGTGGAACTGAGTGCGCCGCCGCGGTATCGGGCGGAGGGGGGCGAGGCGCTGATGGTGATTTTGGGACTGGAGCATGCGGCGCAGTTCCGGGAGATTGTGGCGAGCCATGAAGCGGGCCGGATTCCAGGTTCGCGCGTGATGTGGGGCTCCTGCCCGACGGTGTTTGACCCAAGCCAGGCACCGCCCGGACAGCATACGGCTTTTCTTTGGGAGAAGACCCCGTACCGGCTTGATGGGGATTGTCGAAATTGGGATCGCGAAAAGGAGGTCCACGCGGCGCGGATGATCGACGCATGGACGGCGTTTGCGCCGAATTTGAAAGAAGACATGCTGGGGTACTCGGCGGCGTCGCCACTCGATACGGAGCGGACACTGCCGAATATGCGCGGCGGCGATTTGTTGGTGGGGGCGCTTTCGGGTGGGCAGTCCGGGTATGGACGGCCGTTTGAGGGTGCGGGCGAGTATCGGGGTTATCTGGGCGGGTTGTATCTATGCGGAGGGAGTTCGCATCCCGGCGGTAACATTACCGGGTTGCCGGGATATAACTGCGCGCGGACGATGTTGGCCGATCTTGGGTTGGAGATGGGAAGGCGGAGTTACTGCGATTGAGCTGCGGTGGCGGGGATCCGGTCCGTCACACCAAAAGAAAACGGCCCTCCCGGAAGGAGGGCCGCGGTTGACGATAGAACTGGTCCGTTTCTAGAATACGAAACGACCGCTGAACTGAATCTGGCGTCCGAAAACGCCGGGCTTCTGTGCGATGATGCGGCCGAAGGTGGCGGAGCGGACGTTCAGGTCGGGAGTGTTCCCGGAGAAGGCGTTCACGAGGTTATAGGCCTCGCCGCGCAGTTCGAACTTCAACCGGTCTTCCGGAAGAATGTTGAATTGCTTGGCGAGCGTCATGTCGATGTTGGCGAACCGCGGACCAACCAGGTTGGGGTACTGCCAGGGGTTGGAGCGGCGAGTGAAGGCCGGGAGGATTGCGAACTTCGTCGTATCGAACCAACGCGTGTTGGTGGGATTGTCGAGGGTCGGGTCGCCGGTGACCGAAAGTCCGCCGAAGCGGAGGAAGACGCCGGTGTTGAAGGTGAAGAGTCCGCTCATGGACCATCCGCCGAGAACGGCGTCGGCGACCGAGTGCATGGACGAAGCGTACTTGCGGCCTTTGCCGAAGGGCAGCTCATAGATACCAGCGCCGGTGAAGCGGTGGCGGGCGTTTGCGGCCGGCTGCCAGGTGAGCGAGTTGGTGTAGAAGTCCTGCTCATCGTAGAACTCCTGGTTCCGTTCGCGGTTGTAGTTGTAGCCGAGCACGAAGTTGAAGCCGTTCACGAAGGGACGTTGGAACTGCATCTGCAGGGCCTGGTAGCGATTCGAACGGCCGCCCACCAGAGTCTCATTGAGGGTGGTGTACTGCGGATACGGGCGGAGGAGTTGGGATACCGGAACGGTCCGCTGGGTGCGGAGCGTGCCCGGCATTTGGGCGACGTCCAACTTGCCGAAGAAGGGGTTGGGGACGGCCTGGGTAATAGCGTTGCCGATGTTGTAACCGATACGCGGGTCGACCTGATTGCGATCGTAGGTGTAAGGAGCGTTGCGGCCGATGTTGATGAAGTAGGTGATATCGGCGAGGACTTTGCCCGGGAGTTGGCGCTGCAAGCTGAAGTTGATGCGGTCATTCACGCCGGGGTTGAAGTCCTGTTGGTACCAGGTGGCTGCGCCGCCGAGGTTGGTATACCGGCCGAGGCTCTTGCCACTGACCGGGACCAGCCCGTTCGGATAGGGATCGTTGAGCCGCTGCTGGGGCACGCCCTGGAGGGGAGCGATGGTGGCGGTGAGTGCGTCGAAGCCCGGGTAGGGGACGCTGCCCAAAATGTTCAGGCCGTCGGTGAGAGTTGCCGGGACGACGTAGCGTGCCCAACCGATGCGGATGGCGGTTTGATCGTTGGCGCGCCAGGCGAGGCCGAGGCGGGGCTGGAAGACGGTTTTCGGAGCGTTCCACGAGTTGCGATTGCTGTCGTCGGCGAAGATCCAGGCGCCGTTGTAGGTAGGAGCGCCTGTGCGGAGCGCGGCGGCCGCGGCGGGGATCACCGGGGCGTTGGCGCCCTGGAACTCAGGAATGGCATTGCCGAGGTCGAGCAGGCGCGACAGGCGATTGGTTGGATCGCGCATCGCGGTGAAGTACTCGTAGCGGAGGCCGATATTGAGCGCCAGGCGCGGGGTGATTTTGAAATCGTCCTGGAAGAAGATGCCGACATAGTCGACGATCGGCTTCTGGATGGGAATGGACTGGATGTTGGATCCGCCGTCGAGAGCTCCGAGCAGGAAGGTGGCCCAGCCGTCGCCGCTGACGCGGGTATCGGGAGCGTTGTAGGTATTGGCGGTCAGGGTGGGGTTGAAGGCGAAGCTCATTGGCCGGGGGCGGGAAGCGTTGGTACGCTCCTTACGATACTCGCCGCCGATCTTCCAGTAGTGCCGGCCCTGGCTGCGGGACATTTTGCCTTCGAGGTTGTAGGAGTCCGGTTCCTGGAACCAGTACCCTGTTTTTCCGAGAGCGGTGGAGGAGCCCTGGGTGCCCACGGTGATGCCGGGATAGTAGATGTCCGGGAGGTCAGCCAAGTACGGTTTGAACCACGAGTTGCTGCCCCAGAAGCGGCCGAGGTCGGCTTCGGTGAGGGTGGCGGAAGGCACGCCGAACGAGTCAGTGATTGAGTTGTATGCACCGCGAACGTTGAACACGGTGGTGGAATTCATTGTATAGACGGCGTCACCGGAGAAGCTGCGGGAGTGGCGCTTGGAGCCGTCGACGGCCTGAGTCGGCGAACCGTTGGTGTAGTCGTCTGCGCCAGTGAAGGTCTTGAACTGGTTATAGCGGGCGAAGACTTTCATTCTGTCGGAGATGTTCCAATCGACGCGATCGGAGAAATTCCAGTACTTGAAGCGGTTGGCGTACCCGATCAGGAAGTTGTCGACGGCGGCGTTGCCGATGCCGGGCCGGTTCGGCTTATAGAGATCGCCGATGACGATCTTGGAGGTCGGATCGATGCGGGAGGCGGGAATGATGTTGCCGGCAAACGGGGTCCGAGTGACGGTGGAGCCGGCGGTCTGGGTGGTATAGGGGTCGTAGATGGTGCGGAGGCCGCCGTTGACGTTGACTGACTTTGAGAAGTCGCCACCGGCTTCGGCCGTGGTGGGCAGGGTGTTCCGAATCTCGCGGGGTTCAATGGTCCGCCAGCCTTCGTAGGAAAAGAAGTTGAAGATCTTATTCTGTTTGATCGGATTTCCGATGGTGCCGCCCCATGTGTGCTGGCGGGTGAGGTTGGGGGCGCGATTGACACGATTGGCCATGGCGTTGAACACGGGATTACGTCCGAGATAGTAGCCGGTGCCGTGGAAGGCGTTGGTGCCGGACTTCATGGAGACGCTCAGCACGCCGCCGGCGGAGTGGCCGAACTCGGCGTCCACAGCATTCTGCTGGAGGTTCACTTCCTGCACGGCGTCCATGGGAGGTGTGTAGCTCGACTTCTGGGACGTCATGGAGGGGGAGCCGTCGAGAATGATGTCGTTCTTGGTGCTGGTGCTGCCGCCGACGTCAAATTGCGATGCAGCCCAGTGGTGGAACGGGCTTTGTTCGGTGGAGGAGCGGATGACGGTGGCCGGATTGAGCGAAACCAGCAGGAATGGGTTCCGGTGGATGATCGGGAGATTGTTGGCCATCTTGGTGTCGAGCGTGAGGGCCATCGTCGACGTGTTGAACTGCACGGCGACGGGCGCGGCTTCGACGGTGACCGATTCGGTGGTGGCGCCGATTTCCAGGGTTGCCTTCACGGTAACGTCGCCGCGAGCCTGCACGAGGACATTGCGCTGGACGAACTTGCGGAAGCCGTCCATTTCGACGGTAACGGTGTAGTTACCCGGAGTAACGAAGTCAAACAGATACTGTCCGACCTGATTGGTTTGTTGATTGACTGATACGGCTGTGTTGTCGTTGGTGAGCGTGACAGATGCACCCGCGACGACGGCGCCCGTAGAATCATTGATAAGGCCTTGGACTTTTCCGCGTGTGTCCTGAGCGAACAGGGCCGACGCGAATAGGAAGAGAGAAGCCGCGAAAACGCGACATGGCGCACTACGAAACATAGAACCCCCCTGAAGATAACGTACGGGGTTTAGTGTATCACCCTCAAGGAGAAAATAAAAGTTAACTTAACAAGCGTTTACGTTGGGTGCGGCGCATAGGACTGGTTGGGGTGAACCATCATTTGCCGTGGCAGTCGGCCATTGGTTCTGCCCCGGGGAGTTGCCGGCGGCGGAGACACACACGAGTCGAGTGTGGCGTTTTGTGGTGGGTCTGGTCGTTGGGAGTTCAGGTGATGGGGCCATGAGCGAGAGTCCGATTACCGATGCGCGACTCGGCTCAGAGCGTCATTACGTGGGATGGTAAATGAGGCCAGCGGGGATAGCGTTAGATGCCTGGTGAACGTTCCCTAAGGGAGCAGCGCGCGGCCGCTCCCTCCTGAATTAACAATGGAATCAGGCTTGTTTACGCCGGCGGATTCCGGCCAGAGCTATAAGTCCGGCCGCGGTGAAGACGTAGGTGGCCGGTTCGGGAACCGCAGCGGCCCCGGCAGAAATGAAGGCGCCAGAGTCGACATCGCTATCGAGGGCGTCGTCGATTCGGATCACAAGCGTATTCGAAACACCGACGTTCAGCCCGCCAGTGGCGAACAATGCTGAGGCAATGCCCGCGAAGCCGTTGTACTGCAGATCCAGGCCTCCGCCGCTGTTGTCGGTGAAGAAGGCGGCGTTTTGCCCGCTATTCACAGTGCTGATGGAAATGACGTCGAGGGTAACGGGAACCAGGGCGATGTTCGTTCCGTTCAAAAGGATGGTAAGCCCGTCGTTGACGGGCGCGCCGGTTGGGGGATACTCCTCCGATCCAAACACGTATTGCAGTGAAAGCGAGCCCACGGTGGGTGTAAAGTTGATGGTCAGCATCGAGAAGCTTCCCGCGCCGGAGCAAACACTCGAATTGTTGGGACCTGGGATGCAACTCGCGTTCCCGTTGGTGAGGAAGACACCGGTGTCAAAGGGCAGGAGCCCCGATGCGCCAGTGAATGTCCCTGATTCAGAACCGTCGGTAGCAAGTGCGGCGGAATCGATCGTGATCCCCGGAACGCCTCCGAGGATCGCGTTGGCGAGCGCGGTTGCGTCGGACGAAACTACCGGCACAATCGGCGCTGCGTGCAGTGCGCTGGCGATGACCAAAGACACGCCGAGCGGCAAAAATCTATTCATGAACCCTCTCTCCTCCAGCTAGATAAATAACCGTACCTAGTCCCAGCGGACTAAGATCGTACTAGGCATTATAGAACTGTAAACTCAGCGACGCAATACAGCGGGAGGGGGTAATGCGAGGGGGGCATACCCCCAAAAGATCCTGGCGGGTGGCGACGAAACTGCGGTCGTCGAAGAAAATAGGCCGCCAGCGTCATTTGGATGGCGCCGGCGGCCGGAGGAACGATTCAATATTGTCTGAAACTACCAGACGAAGCGGCCGCTGAACTGGATCTGGCGGCCGAACACGCCACGCTTTTGTGAGACGATCTGGCCGAAGTTGGCGCTGTTGATGTTGGTGGTGGGATCTTCGCCGGAGAACGAATTCATGAGGTTGTAGGCCTCGGCGCGCAGCTCGAAGTTCAGGCGATTCTCCGGGAGAATGGAGAACTGCTTGGCGAGCGTGGTGTCGAAGTTGACGAAGCGCGGGCCATTGACACCGTCATATTGGAGTGGATTGCTGCGGCGCGTGAAGGCGGGCAGCAGGGAGAACTTCGAGGTGTCGAACCACTGGCCGTTGGTGGGGTTGTCGATCTTCGGGTTGCCGGTGACGGAGAGGCCGCCGAACCGGAGGAAGATGCCGGTGTTGTAGGTGAATAGAGTGCTGAGTGACCAGCCGCCCACTAGCGCATCGGCGGCGCGATGCATGTCGGAGCCGTATTTGCGGCCGCGGCCGAGGGGCAACTCGTAAATCGCGGCTCCGGTGAGCCGGTGGCGCGCGTTGGTGGCGGGCTGCCAGGTGAGGGTATTGGTAAAGAAGTCCTGCTCGTCGTAGAACTCCTGGTTGCGCTCGCGATTGTAGTTGTAGCCGATCACGAAGTTAAAGCCGTTCACGAAGGGCCGTTGGAACTGCATCTGGAGCGACCGGTAGCGATTGCCGCGACCGCCGATGAGGGTTTCGGCCAAACTGGTGTATTGAGGATAGGGCCGGAGCAACTGGGAGACGGCGACGCGGCTCTGGGTTCGCAGCTGGCCGGGCACCTTGTCTGCCGGAAGGCCAAAGAAGGGATTGGTTACCGGGGTGGTGATCTGGTTTCCGATGCTGTAGCCGATGCGCGGGTCTACTTGATTGCGGTCATAGGTAAACGGCTGGTTGCGTCCGGAGTTCATGAAGAAGGTAATGTCGGCCACGATGCGGCCAGGGAGCTGGCGTTGGAGGCTGACGTTGAACCGGTCGTTCACAGCGGGATTAAGATCCTGCTGATACCATGTGGCGGACCCGCCGAGGTTGGTATAGCGGCCGAAGGTCTTGCCGCTGACGGGCACCAAGCCGCCGGGATAGGGATCGCTGAGGCGTTGCTGGGGGATACCCTGGAGCGGGGCGATCGTGTTGGTCCGGGCGTCAAATCCAGGATAGGGAACACTGCCGAGGATGCCCAGGCCATCGGCGAGAGTAGACGGTACGATGTAGCGGGCGAAGCCGATACGGAGTGCCGTATTGTCGTTAACGCGCCAGGCGATGCCGACACGCGGGAGGAAGAGCGTCTTCGGTGCGTTCCACGAGTTGGGGTTGTCCTGATCAGTAAACACCCAAGCTCCGTTGAAGGTGGGCGAGGCGCCGAGGGCGAGTGCCTGCGCCGGCAGTTGCGTGCCCTGCAACTCGGGAATCGGGTTGCCGAGGTCGAGGAACCGCGACATGCGGTAGGTGGGGTCAGACAGGGCGGTGAAATACTCGTATCGCAGGCCGACATTGAGCGTAAGCCGCTGTGTGATTTTGAAATCGTCGTGCAGGAAGAGACCGGCAAAGCTGGAGCGCGGACGCTGGATGGGGATCGACTGGATGTTCGAATTCTGGTCAAGCGCGCCGAGCAGGAACGTGGCCCAGCCGTGTCCGCTGGTGCGGATGTTGGGACGGTTATAGGTGTTGGTGGTGAGTTCGGGGCGGACATCGAACGCCATCGGACGTGGACGGGAGGCGGTGACACGCTCTTTGCGATACTCGCCGCCGATCTTCCAGTAGTGGCGTCCCTGACTCTTGGACATCTTGGTCTGGAAATTGTAGGAGTCGGGCTCCTGGAACCAGTAGCCGGATTTCCCTAGGACGGTGTTGGTGCCGGTGGTGCGGACGGTGACGCCGGGATAGTAGATATCCGGCAGATCGCCAAGGTAGGGTTTGTACCAGGAGTTGTTCCCCCAGAATCGCTGGAGATCGGTTTCGGTGAGGGTGGCGGCCGGAACACCGAACGAGTCGACGATGGAGTTATAAGCGCCGCGAACGTTGATGACGGTGGTGGGGTTGAGGGTGTAGACGGCATCGCCGGAGTAGCTGAGCGAGTGGCGCTTGGAGCCGTCGACGGCCTGGGCAGGAGAGCCGCTGGTGTAGTCGTCGGCGCCGGTGAACGTCTTGAACTGGGTGTAGCGGCCGAAGACTTTGAACTTGTCGGAGATGTTCCAATCGACGCGTTCACTGAGGTTCCAGTAGCGGAAGCGGTTGGCATAGCCAATGATGAAGTTGTCGACCGCGGCCGGACCGTTTCCGGGGCCGTTGGCCTGCCATAGATCGCCCACGAAAACCTTGGCGGTGGGATCGATGCGGGAAGCGGGGATGCGGTTGCCGGCGAACGGTGTGCGGGTGATGGTGGAGCCGGCAGTCTGGGTGGTCCAGGGATCGTAGATTGTGGAGAGTCCGCCGGTAGGCGTGAGGGAGTTCGAAAAGTCGCCGCTGCGCTGCGCGTCGGTGGGGAGCGTGGCGCGGAGGGCGCGCGGCTCGATGGTGCGCCAGCCCTCGTAGGAGAAGAAGCTGAACAGCTTGTTCTTGACGATGGCGTTGCCGAGGGTGCCGCCCCAAACGTGCTGGCGGGTGAGGTTTTCGGCGCGGTTGACGCGGTTGGCCATCGCGTTGAAGACGGGATTGCGTCCTAGGTAGTAGGCCGAGCCGTGGAAGCCGTTGGTTCCAGATTTCATCGACACGCTGAGCACGCCGCCGGCGGAATGGCCGAACTCAGCGTCGACGGCATTCTGCTGGAGGTTGACTTCCTGCACGGAATCCATCGGCGGGGTGTAGCTCGACTTCTGGGCGGTCATCGACGGAGCGCCGTCGAGAATGATGTCGTTCTTGGTGCTGGTATTGCCGCCGACGTCAAACTGCGACGCGGCCCAATGATGGAACGGGCTCTGTTCGGTGGAGGAGCGGATAACGGTGGCGGGATTCAGCGACACCAACAGGAACGGATTGCGATGGATGATGGGGAGCGAGTTGGCCATCTTGGTGTCGAGCGTGAGGGCCATCGTTGTGGTGTTGAACTGAACGGCGACCGGAGATGCCTCGACGGTGACCGATTCCGATGTGGCGCCCACTTCGAGCGAGGCATTCACTGTGACGTCGCCGCGCGCCTGGACGAGGATATTGCGCTGCACGAATTTACGGAAACCTTCCATTTCGACGGTGACGGTGTAGGTGCCGGGAAGGACGAAGTCGAACAGATACTGCCCGACCTGATTGGTGTTCTGATTGGCTGTAACGCCGGTGTTGTCGTTCAAAAGAGTGACCGACGCGCCGGAGACTACGGCTCCGGTGGAATCGGCGATTACGCCTTGTAGCTTGCCACGGGTGTCCTGCGCGACGGCAGGAACGAGGGTGATCAGGGCGGCGGCAGCAGCGAGAAGGAGCGTGCGAGGGCGCAAACAACGGACGGGGAAATGCATGTATAGTCCTTAACCTCTGGTAGAAGTGTTAAGAGTTTATCACAATCGGCTGGAGGGCGAGAGCCGCTTGATCTGGCCGCGGCTTGGTTTTAACATCTTCGTTAGGAGGTGCCTGATGCACAAAGCGTTGCTGGGAACTATTGTTCTGGCGCTTGGGGCGGCGTATGCTCCTGGCGCCGAGCCGGACGCAAAAGGAATTTTTACGGATCCGGAACTGGAAGCCGTGGTCCGGCAGTCCGTGTTCGCGAAGAGAGACAACAAGGAGCCGATTACGGCCGAGGACGTGAAGAGCATTTCGACGATCACGGCACGCGGGAAGGCGATCCGCGATTTGACGGGGCTCGACAAATGCGTCGCGCTGGCGATGCTCGAGATTTACGATGGCGAGGTGGCGGATGTATCGCCGCTGCGGAATCTGACCAACATACAGTCGCTGACTTTGAAGAACAATAAGGTCACCGACGCCGGTCCGCTGGCCGGGTTGATCAAGCTGCAGTATCTCGATCTGACGGGGAATCAAGTGTCTAGCGCCAAGCCGTTCGAGAAGCTGGAAGCGATGAACTCGCTGCTGTTGTCGGGCAACCGGATCGCCGATGCGTCGCCCTTGGCTGGATTGAGCCGGCTATGGTCACTGTATCTCGATGGCAATCAGATTTCCGACGTGAAGCCGCTATCCGGATTGAAGAACCTTTCGTCGCTCGATCTGCGGGGCAACCGGATCGCCGATGTTGCGCCGCTCGCCGGACTCAACAATCTGAAGTACCTGATGCTTGACGGGAATCGGATCAAGGATCTGAGTCCGCTGATCGCGATGGGCAAGAAGGATGCAGAAGGCGAGAAACGGTTCGCGCCGTTCTGGCAGATCTATATTGCGGGCAATCCGTATCCGAAAGCGCAGGCGGCGGAGTTAAAGAAGGTGGCGCACACGGTGGTGACCGACGTGAGAAACTAAGCTTCTTATGTACGAGAAGCTTTTCGATCTGACGGGTAAAGTCGCGCTGGTCACAGGCGGGAGCCGGGGCTTGGGCAAAGCGATGGCGCGGGCGTATGCCGAGCAAGGCGCGGGCATCATGATCTGCAGCCGGAACGCGGCGGAGGTGGAAGCGGCGGCGAAGGAGATCGGCGACGGGCTCGCCGGATCGCGCGTGGAATGGATGATCGCCGATCTTTCGAAAGCCGGTGAGGCGCAGCGCCTGGCCGATGAGACTCTTAAACGCTTCGGGCGGGTGGACGTGCTGGTGAACAATGCCGGATCCAACATCCCGCAACGTGCCGATCAGATCACCGACGAGGCGTGGGATCGGATCATCGAATTGAATCTGTCGGGCATCATGCGTCTGACGCGCGCTCTGCTGCCGCAGATGATGGAACGAAAATGGGGGCGGGTGATCCACATCTCGTCGGTATTGGGATTGGGCGGGAAGCTTGGGCGGAACGTCTACAGCGCGACGAAGGCGGCATTGATCGGCATGGCACGATCGAGCGCGCTCGATTTGGGGCCGTATGGCATTACGGTGAACTGCATCTCGCCGGGACCGTTTTTGACGGAGCTTCCGCTGGGGATGCTGAACGACGAGCAGAAGCAAGAGTTCACGAATCGGACCGCTTTGAAGCGTTGGGGCAAGCCGGAAGAGATCGCCGGGGTTGCGTTGATGCTGGGGACCGAGGCGGGGAGCTATGTTACTGGAGCGACGATTCTGATCGACGGCGGGGTGCTGGCCAACACGCTTTAGTCGCGTAAGATAAGGAGCGTGCGTTCTTCACTTTTCCTTACACCGATGCTTGCGGCAGCGCTCTGCGCCGCGGTTCATACCGTTGAGATCGTGGACCGGTCCGACATGGAAGGAGGCAAATCCTTTGGTGCGGCCGGCGCGTACGAAAAGCTCGCCATGCGTGCGCGATTCCAATTGGATCCGCGTCTGCCCGCCAATCGGCTGATCACGGACCTGCAATACGCACCGGTGAACGAAGCAGGCATGGTGGAGTTTACCGCCGATGCCTATGTGATCAAGCCGCGCGATCCGGCGAAGGGCAATGGTACGGCGCTGTTTGAGGTATCCAATCGCGGGGGGCGGGGATTGCTCTCTACCTTCGACAATGCCAACGGAAAAGACGATCCGGGCGACGGCCTGCTGCTGGAGCAGGGCTACACGCTGGTGTGGGTGGCGTGGCAATTCGACGTTCGCGGAGGCAATGGGCTGCTTACTCTCCAGGCGCCGGTGGCGCGAGGCGTTCAAGGACTGGTGCGATCGGAAGCCGTGATTACGGATCGCACCGGGACCATTTCGGTTGCCGATCGAAATCACACCCCCTACGATGCCGCTGATCTGAATGAACCTGGCGCGAAACTGTTCGTGCGTCAGTTCGCCGATTCACCGCGCACGGAGATTCCGCGTAAGCAGTGGCGATTCGTCGATGCCGGTACGCTTGCTGTCGATGGCGGTTTCGAGCCCGGCAGGCGCTATGAAGTGATCTACACGAGCAAGGACCCGGCCGTGGCGGGAGTGGGTTTCGCGGCGGTGCGGGACTTTATTTCGTTCCTGAAGCACGGCGGCGGATCGACCACCGCGGTTCTCGGCGATCAATACCGCCACATCAAACGTTCGATTGGCTGGGGGTCGTCGCAGAGCGGCCGTTTCCTGCGCGAGTTTCTGTACCAGGGCTTCAACGCGGATGAGCAGGGCCGGCCGGTGTTTGACGGGCTGATGCCGCATATCGCCGGCGGCGGGCGCGGGAGCTTCCACCACCGGTTTGCGCAACCTTCGCGACTGGGTCCGTGGTACACCACCGATATCTTTCCGTTCCGCGATTTGAGCGACACCGATACGGCCACCGGCCGAAGCGATGGATTGCTGCGAATCGCGGGAGGCACCAATACCGTTCCTCGGGTTTTCTACACGAACACGTCGAACGAATACTGGCGACTGTCGGCGTCGTTGACGCACACCACACTCGATGGCAAGGCCGACGCGGAGTTGGCCCCTACCACGCGAATCTACTACCTGACCGGAACGCAGCACGGGGCCGGGTCATGGCCACCGGCCACGCGTAAGGACTTGTTCCATGCCACCAACCCGAACAACTACCGCCCGATTCTGCGGGCACTGCTCACGGCAATGAACGAATGGATCACCAGCGGGAAGGAGCCCCCGCCGTCGCGTTATCCGGCCAACAGGGCGGATCAACTCACCGCGCCGGAAGAGGTACGATTTCCCCGGATCCCGGGCTTTGTTGCTCCCAATCGTGTATGGCATGGGCAGCGGCTGGACTTCGGCCCGGAGTATCTGTCGCGCGGCGTGATCGCCTTTGAGCCGGCGAAGGTGGTGGGCTCGCCGTTCCCGATCAAGGTGCCGCAGGTGGACGCCGACGGCAATGAAGTGGCCGGCATCCGGAACCCTGTGCAGCAGGTGGCGCTGGGCACTTACGCGGGATGGAATGTATTCCGCGATGCGCCGGAATCGGGCAGGGAGATTGCGGGGCTCATCGGTTCATACATTCCGTTTCCGGTGACGCGGGCGGAGCGGGAGCGCACGGGCGACCCGCGCAAGTCGATCGAAGAGCGCTATGCCAGCCGCGAGGCGTATTTGGATCGTGTGACCGCGGCGGCGAAGAAGCTTGTGGCCGAGCGGTATCTGTTGGAGATGGATGTGGCGCCGATCCGCGAGCGGGCCGCGGCGGAATGGGACACGCTCACCGGCGGAAAATAATACCTTCGGGCGTAACGCGCGGCGCAATCGCGTCACTACCTTTTACAGGAGACCTCCCGTTATGCCTCGTACCGAAAAAATTTGCTTTGATCGAATTTTGCCGGCCGAACTTCGGCGGCCACTCACCGGCCGGATGATGATGCTGCCGAGCGGCCCGACTCGTGCGGCATTCCAGATCGCCAAGCTCTGGCCGAACGGATCGGTGATTCGCATTGGATTCATGAATGGCTCCACCGCGCAAAAGAACATGGTGCAGCAATTTGCGCCACAGTGGACGCAGCACGCCAACCTCACTTTCCAGTTCGGCAATCTGGTTGGAGCGCAGATCCGCATTGCGTTCAACGACGACGGCGCGTGGTCATATATTGGGACCGACGCGCTTTCCATCCCGGCCAACGAGCCCACGCTGAACCTCGGCTGGCAGGATGAAGGGGTGATCCTTCATGAGTTCGGCCACATGGTGGGGCTGATCCACGAACACCAAAGCCCGATCGGAAATCCAATCCAGTGGAACAAGCCGGTGGTGAACGCCGCGTTGTCCGGCCCGCCGAACAACTGGCCGCAGGACGTGATCGATCACAACATGTACGCCAAGTACGAGACCAGCCAGATCAACGGAAGCCAGTTCGACCCTCAGTCAGTGATGCTGTACAGCTTTCCGGCGTCGTGGACGACGAATGGGTTCCATAGCGACCCCAATGAAGTTCTGTCGGGGGTTGACAGGCAGTTTGCGGCTTTAGTCTATCCGCGCACGCCGGTTCCTGCGGGAATCGTCGATCTGCCTGTTGCCGAAGCGGTTGAGGCCAGCATCGGGCAGCCCTCGGAAGAGGATGTCTTCAAGATGGTGGCGCGTTCGGAAGGTCGCTACGTGATTGAAACCGACGGCCCCACCGATTTGGTGATGTCACTGTACGATCTCGCGGGCAACCTGCTGGCGCAGGACGACGACAGCGGGGCGGGGCGCAATCCGCGTATCACGGCGCAGTTGACCCCGGGCGAATATAAGGTCCAGGTGCGGCACTACAACACCACCAATGGGACCGGCTCCTACTCGATTCGTGCGGCGAAAGGCTGATCCAGCCTACTGCTGATCGGGGTAGAACTCGCGGCGATGCCGCTCGGCTATGGCCTTTAGCCGGGCGGCTACTTTCGGCTGCTTCGTGATGAGATTCATCCTTTCTTTTGAATCGTTCTTCATGTCGAACAGCGAAAGCTCGATGCGCTTGGTCTCATAGGGTCCGGGTTGGCCATCGTTGCCGGGCCTGATCAGCGACCGGTAGTTATGGGGCAAGTGCAGCTTCCAGCGGCCGTCGCCGGTGATAATTCCCTCAAAAACTTGGCCGGTGGAGAAGGGATAGTATTCCTGCGGATTCTTCGCACCGCGCTGGCCGCGGATCAGATCCCACATATTGCGACCGTCGATGGGATTTTCCGGAAGCTTGGCGCCGGTGAGGTGCGCGACCGTAGGGAGCATGTCGATCGTGCAGAACGTGTCGGTTGACGTAGCTCCGGCGGGGATATGGCCGGGATAGCGCATGATGCACGCGCTGCGTGTGCCACCGTCGAAACCGGTGCCTTTGGCTTCGCGGAAAGGCGTGGATCCGGCGTGGTTGCCGTAGGAGGTCCAGGGTCCGTTATCGGAACTGAACATGACCATGGTGTCGCCGGCGACGCCAGAGCGGTCCAGCGCGCCGAGGATCTGGCCGACAGACCAGTCGATCTCCATCATCACGTCTCCATAGAGGCCGGTGCCCGACTTGCCGCGGAACTTGTCGCTGCAGAAGATGGGAACGTGGGGCATGGAATGCGGGACGTAGAGCAGGAAGGGATCGGCTTTGGAGCGCTCGATAAAGTCGACGGCGTGTTCGGTGTACCAGGTGGTGAGGTTGGGTTGGACTTCGGGGGTGACGCGTTCGACCTTGATCTTGCCGTTTTCCCAGAACTGCAGCGGGTAGGGCCGATAGTGATCCGGATTCTGGGGATGGAATTCCCACATGTCGTTGGAGTACATCAAGCCGCAGGACTCGTCGAAGCCGCGGGCGGGTGGGCGGGTGTCGGGCTGA
>JBGSME010000580.1:0-3766 GCA_041740335.1 Bryobacteraceae bacterium
GATCCACACCGCGCGGCAACTCCAAATTGAGAACAGCCGGGGCGGTAGGACGAAACGGCGTCCCTTGGAAGGTCGCCGGCAGATACCCGCTTTGCCAGACGGCAGGGCCGTTGACGGGGCCGCCGCGGGGATCATGCAGCACCACGTAACCTGGCAGGTTCCGATTTTCGCTCCCGAGTCCGTAAGTGACCCAAGCGCCCACCGAAGGGTTCCCCTGGAACGGCGACCCCGTGTTGATCTGCATCGTTGCCGGGGAATGATTGTTGCTCTCGCCTTTCACGCCGTAGGCGAACGCGAGTTTGTCGGCATGCTCACCCAGGTGTTCGAAGAGATTGGATATCCACCGTTGGGAGTCGCCGCGCGGGCGGAACTCGAAGGGGCTGGGCAGCGCAGTGGCGCCGTTGCGAAGAAAGGCTTCGATCTCGCCTTCGACGTGAGGCAGCCGCGGCATGCGCTTGCCCGCAAGTTTGGCCAACTCGGGCTTGTAGTCGAAGGTATCCACCTGGCTGACGCCGCCTGAAGCAAAGATGAAAATGCATCGTTTGGCCTTCGCCGGCAGTTGCGGCGCTTTCGGCGCCATTGGATCGGGCAGTTCCCCGGCGAGCAAGGAACCAAGCGCAAGGGCGCCGATCCCATTCCAGGAACGGCGCAGCAGTTCCCGCCGCGAGGGGCCGTTAGTCGACATAGACGAACTCATTGGTGTTGTACAAAGCCCGGGCGAGGCCGATGAGACCGTCCGCGCCAACAGTGGCGACGAAATCCCGTGCCCGCGCCTCTTCTTCCGGGCTCGGTGGTCGAGCAAGCGCCAAGCGATAAGCAAGCCGTACCTGGCCGGCTACGGTGTCATTGGCTTCGCGGCGCAGGCGATCGGCGAATGCCTGCGCCTCCTCTGTCACGAGTTGGCCGTTGAGCAACGTCAGCGCCTGGAGGGCTGTCGTCGACTCAGGCCGTATGTCGCGCGGGGCTTGCAGCACCGGAGCGTCCATGACACTGAGAAAAGGGAACTCGATCTGACGCCGCTGGAATACGTAGATGGAACGGCGGCGCGCTTCCTCATCGGAGGAGGGCGTCCAGGCGGTGAAGTTCTTGATCTTGGCGGTATCCTCAATGGCGGCGGGCAAGCGTGGAAACACTCCGGGACCCGCAGCCACGGGGTTCAACCTGCCGCTGACGGCGAGAATAGCGTCACGCATGAGTTCGCCCTCCAGCCGGAGGCGGTTCCTATGAGAGAGCAGCCGATTGGCGGGGTCGGCTTTGCGCGCCTCATCGGTGACGACGTTGGAACTCTGCCGGTAGGTGGCGGAGTTCACCATGAGGCGGTGCATCGCTTTGAGGCTCCAGCCGCGGGCGGGTAGCTCGAGCGCCAGCCAGTCCAGCAGTTCGGGATGCGACGGGACTCCTCCGTTGCGGCCGAAGTCGCTTGGCGTGGCGACGAGTCCGGAGCCGAAGTGTTTCTGCCATAGGCGGTTGACGATCACCCGGGCGGTGAGCGGATTGTCCGCCGAGGCGATCCAGTTGGCGAGCCCGATGCGCCAGGTTCTTACGTTCCCGAAAGCATCGGTGGGGAGTTCGGCCGGCGTCTCCTTCCCGGTGACGGCGGTAAGAAAGCCCGGTTCCACGCGGTCACCGAGTTGGTCGTATTCGCCGCGGACACGGACGAACGTCACCGGCGGGGCGGCATTATTACCCGAGACGGTGACGTTGCGCACCACGTGGGCGCGTTCCTTATGGCGTTCGACTTCCCGGCGGAACACGCCGAGGTCCCGGCCTCCCATGGAGGTGTCGACGAAGTCGAGCAGCGCGAGGTAGCGTTGTTTATGTTCGAGAGAAAAAGTTGGATCGTCGTTGGGGACCAATCCGTTGGCGATGGCGGTGAGCAGCTTGTTCTTCAGCCCTTTCGCCTCGATCTTTTCCGCCGCGCAGCCGGTGGAGCAGGCAGCACGCCACTTCGCCAGCAGTTCGGCCTCGTAGGCGTTGAGCTGCGCTTGCCGCTCTTTCAGCTTAGCCTCCGCGGCTGTGCGCGCGGCTTCGAGTCGTGCGGCCAGGGCTGGATCCGGAACCCGTAGATCGGACTGCAGCAACTCCATGGGCGCAAAGAAACCCTGCAGGCGATAGTAGTCCCGCTGTGGGATCGGATCGTACTTGTGATCGTGACATTGGGCGCATCCGACGGTGAGGCCGAGAAACACGGAGCTTACGACACCGGTGATCTCGCTGAGAATCATCTGGCGCGACTGTGCGGCGATCGTGGTCTGGAATACCGGCCCCAGGCGAAGAAACCCGGTTGCTACCAAGCGCTCCGGGTCGACGGGCGTGATCTCGTCACCGGCCAATTGTTCGCGAATGAACTGGTCGTATGGTTTGTCGCGATTGAGCGCGTTGATCACGTAGTCGCGGTAGCGCCACATATGATACTGTTCGCGATCGGCCTCGAAGCCCATGGTGTCGGCGTAACGAGCCAAGTCGAGCCAGTGGCGCCCCCATCGCTCCCCGTAGCGGGCGTCCGCCAGTAGACGTTCCACCAAGTGCTCGTAGGCGTCCGGGCGCGTGTCATCCAGGAAGCGGTTCATCTCTTCGGGTGTGGGCGGCAAGCCGATCAGATCGAAAAAGAGCCGGCGGGCCAGGGTGCGCTTGCCGGCCTCCGGCGCCGGTTCCAGGTGCTTGGCTTCAAGCGCGGCGAGGATAAACCGGTCAATGGGATTTCGCACCCAGGCCGCGGCGCGCGGCGACGGAAGTTCCGGCCGGCTCGGCGGAGTAAAGGCCCACCACTTGCGGCTGGCGCTGGTTGAAGCCGCCGGTTTGAATTGCCGGATCCAGGTGGCAACTTTTTCGATCTCCGCGCTGGTGAAGGGCGCGCGGCCAATCGGCATTTTAGGAGTGATCTCTCCCTGAAGGGCACGAATCAGGACGCTCTGATCGGGATGGCCCGGGCTGATGGCCGCCCCGTGGCGCGCGCCGCCGGCAAGAAGGCCTTCCACCGACGTGGCGGCCAGGCCGCTTGTTCGGGATTCGGCGCTATGGCAGGGAAGGCAACTGCGCTCAAGCAGCGGCAGGATGTCATCGGCAAACGTCGTTTGCGCGAGCGAGACACTGCATGACAACAGGGCAACTCCCAGCCGGATCGATATGGCAGTCAGACACATGGCAGATTACGGAGCACTCACATGTTATCGCAACGCGCCGCTTCCCAAATCCGTAACTAACCAGCCGGCACAGGGCGGGGCGCACCTCAAGGCAGGTAAGGATTCGCCGCCCCAGCTCCGTTGTGCCGGCAAATCCTTAGAAGGCCACGGGCAGGCTAAAAAAGATACTTGAGCCCGAACTGGATGCGCCGCGGCTCATCGGCCCGGTTGATGGTTCCGGTGGAGGCCACCAACATTCCGCCGTTGGGAAGCCCGAACACCGGAGTGTTGGTGAGGTTGAAAGACTCAAAGCGGAATTGCATGCGATGGCCTTCCCACGGCATGCGGAAGTTCTTGCCCAGCATAAGGTCGAAGCTCCTGCCGGAGGGGCCGGTAAGCACGTTGCGGCCGGTAGTGCCGTAGACGCCGGGCGCGCTGATTACGAAAGCGGTTTTATCGAACCAATTGTCGATTGTGGGGTTGTCGCTCTTGCCGTTCCCAATTCGATTGCCGCGATTGGTGGTGCCACTGTTTTGCGGATCGCCCGGGAACGTAACCTCGAAGGGTGTGCCCGAGCGCAGGGTGAGGATGCCGCCGAGCTGCCAGCCGCCCAGGATGGCATCGGTGGCGCCGTTCCAACCGGA
>JBGSME010000581.1:0-3648 GCA_041740335.1 Bryobacteraceae bacterium
ACCGCTCGGCGGAACCGAACGGAATATCTTCGGATGGCCGGGCATCGCTAGCCCGCTGTCCTGGTCCAAGGACGGCAGATATCTGATGTTCGCCCGGTCCGAATCGGAATCGGGAGCTGGTGGGATCTTCGTGATTTCCGCACAGGGTGGTCCGGCGCGGCGCGTGACGACGGCAGGGAAAGGCCAAATCCACGGTTCTCCGGCTCTCTCGCAGGACAATCGGCGTTTAGCATTTGCTTTGTGCAAAAATCATTTGGCCTGCAGCGTAGCAGCGGTTCAACTCGATGACCGGCTCATGTCCCGCGGCCCAACCCGGCAGCTGACACCATTCCGCGGATTTATCGACACCGTCGCGTGGAATCACAATAGCGGGGCGGTGGTCTTTTCCCAGCCTCCAGGAACCATCGGCCGATCTCGTCTATGGGAGACCACCAGCAACGGCCGCTCCGAGCCCCGCCTTATCAGCGTTGTCGAAGCCGGTTCACGGTCGTTCGCTATTTCTCGCACAGCACCGTCCCGGCTGGCCTATGGTCGTTTCCGCTGGAACGCCAACATTTGGAGTTTGGTGGATGGAGTTGTCAGGAGAAGCCCAACTTCCTCGACAATGGTCGATTACGCGCCTCAGTTTTCCCCCGATGGCACGAGAGTTGCTTTCGCCTCTGATCGCTCCGGGAATCAGGAGATTTGGATTGCCAAAACGGATGGCTCCCACGCGCTGCGGTTGACCAATTCACAAACATCCGGCTCGCCGCAGTGGTCTCCTGACGGCAAATCGATCGTATATGACACGTCACGAGAGGGCGGTGGGTTCGACATTCGCATGGTCGGGAGCACTGGCGGAAAACCTGCGCCGATCGTGACTTCTCGCGCTTCGAATAAAGTGCCTAGTTTCTCGCGGGACGGCAAGTGGGTCTACTTTTGCTCCAACCTGAGTGGCCGAAATGAAATCTATCGCGTACAACTGTCCGGTGGCGAACCGATCCGACTGACTGAGAACGGCGGTTTCTTTGCTCAAGAGTCGATTGACCGTAAGTCGATCTACTACACAAAGGAATACGTCGACTGCGGCCCGCTTTTCATGAGATCCCTGGGAGGCGGCGCCGAACGCCGCTTGCTTGACTCCGTCTGTGCGCGTAACTTCACCGTCGCCCGGAATGGCATTTATTACATAGGTGGTCCTATGGATGATGCGCGCCTTGAAGTGCGTGGAGGTGGCGGGTATCCCATAACGGTCCGGCTTCTGGACACCGCTACGGGCAACTCGCGGGAAATCGGCGGAACGGACGCTCGCTCGTACCTGAATGTCGGTCTGACCGTCTCTCCAGATGGCAGAACGGTCCTTTTTTCAGCCAGTGATGAAGCTGCTGGCGACTTGATGCTGATCGAGAACTTCCGCTGATGTCGCTTTCTCCCGCGAATTCGATTCAACATGAGAGAAGCCCCTTTTATGCTCGGATTACCGGCCAGCCGGACGATGCTGGCCGTGCACGATACATCATGGGCTCGTGGCGATGGAGGCCACGAGTGATGAAACAGAAACATCAACGCATTGGCGTCGGACGAGCTGCCAAAACGGTCCTGCGGTTGCCGGATCTCGAGGTTGCCAAGTCTGCGGTTCTCAATAGTTTGTCATGTCCGGATGCGCAGCGCGGCTATCGCCATGCCATCGACGAATTTGTGGAATGGTACTGCTCCGAACCGCGTCTGTCTTTCAGCAAAGCGGTGGTCCTCCGATATCGTATGCACCTGGAGTCGCGAAATCTCGCCCCAGGGACGATCAACCTCCGGCTGGGTGCTGTTCGCCGGCTGGCGTACGAGGCGGCAGATTGCGGCCTTCTCAGTGCCGATCTGGCGGCTGGTATCCGGCGCGTCAAGGGCGTCAAGAAATTGGGCGTCAGGTTAGGCAACTGGTTGACGGCCGAGCAAGGGTCGGCTCTGTGGCAAGCGCCGGACAGGAATCGTCTCAAGGGAAAGCGCGATCGGGCGCTGTTATCCGTGCTGCTTGCCTGTGGGTTGCGCCGCCATGAGGTAGCCGAGTTGCGCATTGATCACCTGCAGCAGCGGGAGGAACATTGGGCAATAGTGGACCTACGCGGCAAAGCGGGCCATGTCAGGACTGTCCCGGTTCCCGACTGGGTCTATCGTGAACTGAATGCGTGGATCGAGGCGGCGGACATCAAAACGGGCAAGGTCTTCCGTCGCGTCAGCAGCGCTGACAAAGTATGGGGCGAGGGCGTGACCGAAAAGCTTGCCTGGCACGTCGTCCAGGAATTCGCGGCAAAAACAGGCATCAGCAAACTTGCGCCGCATGATCTTCGGCGCACCTGTGCCCGGCTATGCCGCGCCGCCGGAGGGGAACTGGAACAGATCCAGTTTCTCCTCGGGCATGTGTCCGTGCAAACGACGGAGCGTTATCTGGGCTGTACGCAACGGATTGCAGAGGCCGTAAACGACAAGATTGGGATCGAGCCGGGAGCTCGACCTGTGCCTGTGAGTGCAGACCGCCGTCCGGCGAAATGACGCTCTCGTTGAACCTCGCGTTGTCCGGCGGCAGAATCGATGTCGTGAGCACCGGCAGTTCAGGCCGGGGCTCGCGGAAGTGCTTTGCCGCCAGCACCAGCAGCGACAGGGTGGCGACTACGGCCAGCGCCCACGGCAATCGTTCCGTGGGAGTGGGAACCACCCGCTCCGGCACGGGCGACCGCAGTTCGAGCACGACGTCGTGCATCGAGAAGTACCGGTCCTCGGGATCCTTCTGGAGGCACCGCCGCACCAGCCGCTCGAGCCAAACGGGGTGAACGGCTTCACCGCCATTGGGGCCGGGTCGGCGGACAGGATCGCTCCGATCAGGCTGGTGTAGCTTTTGCCGCAGAACGCCTTTTTGTCCGGTGAGCATTTCGTAGAGCACGGCGACGAAGGCCGAGCCATGTATTGGGGGTGCCGAGCACGGTCCCCTCGGTGGTCAGCGCTGCGGTGAGGGTCTGTTCGGTGGGGCCGGGCTTGTGGTTCGACTTGGCCAGTCCGAAGTCGAGCACCTTGACGCCGTCGCGCGTCAGCATGATGTTCTGGGGTTTGACGTCGCGATGGGTGACTCGGGCGCGGTGGGCGCGGTCGAGCGCATCCGCGATCTGGGTGGCGTGGGTGATCGCCTGATCGAGGGGGAGCGCCCCTTTCTGGATGCGGGCGGCGAGGGTTTCGCCCTCGATCAGCTCCATCACCATGTAGTTGGGGCCGATGTCGTGTAGCACGCAGATGTGCGGATGATTCAGCGACGCCACCGCATGCGCCTCGCGCTCGAAACGGGCGCGCGCTTCCTCGCGCTGGGCGATGTGTTCAGGCAGAACCTTGATCGCAACCGACCGGTCCAGCCGGGTGTCGCGGGCTTTGTGCACTTCGCCCATTCCCCCGGCGCCGAGGGGCGCCAGGATTTCGTAAGGTCCGAGCCTTTCTCCTGGCGAAAGTGCCATTCTTTGGCATCAAGCTTATCGCAACTTTTCCGGTTAAGGAAGCGTGATTATTGTTGCCGAAAACTGTTTCCGGACCGCCTCGGAATTACAGTGTGGCAAGCCTTTCGCTGGCCCGCCGCGCGTAGCCCGGCATGCCTATGGTTTCATACAGCGACAACGCCTCGGCGAGCATCCCGCGCGC
>JBGSME010000582.1:0-3087 GCA_041740335.1 Bryobacteraceae bacterium
TGGCGGCGGTGGACGCGGCGGTGGAAAACGTGGCGGAGGCGGAGGCATGGGTGGTGGAAGCGCGCCCCCGGCGCCGCTGCTCACCGTCAGTTGGGAAAGCGCGGCTCCGGTGATCGAAGCGCGCGCTCGTCTGGAATCGCCAAGCCCGGTGAAGGACCTCGCCGGCCAATACTACATCGTCTCCGTCGCCGGAATGCGCAGCATCATGCGGCCCGGTCAGGATCAGGCTCAATTGAAGCAGCGCCTCCTTGCCGGCGCCGCCCTTGTTCGAAAAGGTAAGGATCCCATCGCGCCCGCCGATGTTCGCGGCGTTCCTGGTGAGAAGACTATGACGCTCTTCTATTTCTTCAAGCGCGACACCGCGATTTCCGAAGACGACAAAGAGGTGGAATTTGTGTCCAAGATGGGACGCATGGAAACCAAGGCCAAGTTCAAGCTGAAGGACATGGCCTTCGACGGCAAACTCACGCTCTAGTGCCGAAACCGAGCCGCGACGATAACGTTTCCTCGGGACGGCTAGAAGATCACCTTGAGGCCGGCCTGCAAATTGCGCGCCGTGCTCGCGCTGTTGATCGTGCCGAAATCAGTGGCGCCCACCTGCGCGCCCGGCGGCCCGAACGCCGGCGTATTGGTGATGTTGAACGCCTCCGCCCGGAACTGAAGGCGGATTCTCTCGTTGATGTGGAAGCCCTTGTACACGGCAAAGTCAAAGTTCACCTCGCCCGGACCCTCAATCACATTCCGCCCGGCGTTTCCGAACGTGAACGCCGCGTTTGGAGCAAACGCGGATGTATTGAACCACCGGTCCAGGGTCCGTTCATCGCGGGTGAGCGGCCACTCGCCCACCACGTTCGGCCGGTCTGTGCTGCCGGTATTCGCGGGGTTGCCGCTCACGCTGAGGTTCACCAGACGGCCGGTGGATAGGGTAGCGATGCCAGCCAATGTCCAGTTCCCCAGCAACGCTTCGGCCGCGCGTGGCAGGTCCGTCAGAAAGGATCGCCCGCGGCCGAACGGAAGCTCATACACGTAGCTCACAACGAAGCGCTGCGCCCGGTGTTCGTCCGCCTCGGAGCGCTCGGCGCGAATGTTAAGTGGATCCTGCGGGATGCTGTTCGACGTTCCGCCCGCCCCGGACTCACCACGCGAGTCGCTAATCGTCTTCGAGAAGATATAGGATCCGAGTAAGCTCATTCCGTAACTGAGCCGCTTCTCCACCTTCACCTGGAACGAGTTGAAGTTGGCGTTACCGATCGCCTCATGGCGGAAGATGCCGGCCAGCGGCCCAACCACCACGCCATCCTGAGGAACGAGGATACTCTTGAACCGGCGGCGGCTATTGAGGTTGCCGGCGCCGGGAAGAGCATAGTTCCCTTCCAGTCTCCGCACCAGCTTGTGCGCGGAGTTGCCATAGTAGCCCATCTCCACCAGAACATCTCCAGCCAATTCCTGCTGGACGGAGAAGTTCCATTGCGTCGAGTATCCGTGCCGCATGTTGCGGTCATAGGAAGACGTCTGAATGTTGGCGGCGTTCTTCGGCGTCACAAGATCCGGCGGTAGCCCGTTCACCATCTGTATCGTTGGAGTGATGCGGTTGGTGGTAAGAAGCGCCTTGTACGTGAACGGCGGATTCACTTCCAGGTACTGGGCACCGCCGAATCCCTCGTACTGCGCGTAGTAAGTCCCGATGCCGCCGCGGAACACGGTCTTCTCCTTCGCCCGGTACGCGAAACCCATCCGCGGCCCAAAGTCATTGTTATCCGGATTGATGGTCGCCCGGCTGCCGCGGGATCCGTCCGCCGCCGGAACCAGCGCCGGAGTTCCCGGGTTGGAATCGATGTCGAAGTTCGACCACAGATTGCGTGTCTCAACCCACGGGCGATGCAATTCATACCGCAGGCCGAAATTGAGGGTCAGTCTGTTGGTGGCCCTCCATTCGTCCTGCAAATAGAAATCGTAAAAAGGCGTGCGCATGTTCATGTAGGCGAACGTCGAAGTCTGCCCCTGGAAAGGGAAGCCGAGCAGAAGGTCGGCCACCGCCGAACCTTCCCGCGAGGTTCTTGGATTGCGCGTAAAGCTGCCATCGAAGGCGAAGATACCGAGCGCGTCCTGTGGGTTGAACAGGAACGCTTGCAGCCAACTGAAGTTGACTCCGAACTTCACCGAGTGCTTGCCTCTGATCCACGTGAAATCCGAAATGAATTGTCGGTTCTGCGAATCGGCCAGATTGGGAGTCGTCGCTCCGAGGCCGAGGTTGGTGAACCCAGTCATGGTGAACTGCGCCATTCCGGGAATCGTCGTGTTCACACCCTTCAGGCCGTAGACGGCGTTGTAGGCGACATCGTCCGGCGGCTCGCGGTCTGTATAAAGGCGGTTCCAGGCGGCCTTCGAGGCGAGTATGAACGTCGGCGTGAACAGATGATTGAATCCGACCATCACGTTGTGTCCGGTATGGGTGAAGTCGCTGGTATCGGCTCCGGATCCAAAAGCGGGCGGCGGCAGGCTGGGCGACTTGGGCTCCAGATCGCGCTGGAAACTGTAGCGGCCGTAGATGGAGTCCTTCTCCGAGAACGTATGGTCGATCTTCACGTCGAAGTGATCCCGGTCGGTCTGGTTCGGAGGATTGTAGAGGAAGTTACGAGCCGTGCCCGGCTTGTTCGGAGCTGGATAGAGCGAGGCGATCTTGCTGCCGATCGGATCGAACCGCGAAACCGGAATAATGTTACCCGGAAATACCTGCCGCAATCCCGTGGACGCCACATAAGTGGACGGATCGTAGATATTGGTTCCCGGAAGCAGCTCCGCGAAATTGCCCGACAACATTGCCTGCGTCGGAATCGTGTTGTTCACCGTGCGCGACTCGCGAATCCGCGAGGCCTCATAGTCGCCAAAGAAGAACGTTTTGCTCTTGCGGATCGGCCCGCCGAGCGAGAACCCATACTGGTTCCGCTTAAACGGCGGCCGCGGCGAATTCGCCAAGTCGAAAAAGTTCTTAGCGTCGAGCTTCTGGTTCCGCAGAAACTCGAAAACAGTGCCGTGGATCTCATTGGTGCCGGACTTCAAACTAACGTTCACCACCGCGCCCGTTGC
>JBGSME010000583.1:0-3750 GCA_041740335.1 Bryobacteraceae bacterium
CGTATGGCGGCCGGGGTGGATCGCAGCGCCGGAAAGTCGGCATGCCGGGGAGCTTCTATGAGGGCCAGCGTGCCGGCGCCGTCCGGCGAATTCAGGGTGAACTCGGCGATACGGACGTTGTTGGGGTCACGAAGCAGCACTCGATCGCCCGGCGACAGTTCCGGATGGCCCGTAAGTCGAAATGCGGTGTCCGGCGCGAGCGCGCCGTTTAAGAAAAGTTCGAGGCCCGCGAGGGCCTCGAAATCAAGCTGAAGATCAAGCACGAGAGTCTGGGAACTCTCAGTTGGTGATGTCGCTGGTGGTGGACGCTTCGCGGATCGGCAAGTACAGCTTGTACCAAGCTTGTTGAGCGGCCGAATCCGCGTAGTCTTTGAGCGATTTCTCGCTCTCGAATTCCATGACGAAAGCGGCGTCCTTGGTCTGGGACTTGATGGACCGCAGCCACACGCGCTTAATACCCGGGTAGTTCATGTTCGCGACGCCCGCAAGCGCCGCCTTGATCTGCGCGGGCGTAGTGCCCTCTTTCCATTTCACCGTTACCACGTGCAGCACCGATTTGGGCTGCTCGGCGGCGCCGGCGCCAACCAATAATCCGGCTCCGAATACCGCCGCGCCGAGCACGGCTGCGACGAAGCTCTTTCTCAAACTGATCATGTATAACTCTCCTTTGCTACGACGGTTCTTGACCGGATCCGGAGGCCGGACCACTCCTCGCACACGACGATAGAGTTGCCGGGATCCCGAACCAGGTATTTGAACGTGACCGGCCCGATGATGAGCGAACCGTCTGCTGGGACAAGGTTCCGCAGCGCCGACACGTCCTGAGAAGTATTGTAGTCAACGCCGCGCACTGAATACGAGTAATGGATGATGTCGCCTTCCACATCGGAGCAAATGCCGTCGCCCATCCGGCCCATCGCGAAGACGTGCTTCCGACGTCGGCGCTCCCGGTCCGCGTGGCTGATGCGCGAGCGCATGACGATAAGTCCGAGAGCGGCCACAAGAATGCCCGCAACAGCGGCCAGTCCCAACATCGGGGCGAGCGGTGACATCGGCGGTCAACCTACTTCGTTCCACAGAAACTACCGGCCGGCCGGTGTTTCCTGAAACGCTTTGGCGTAATCCTTGAGGAACTGTTCCAATCCACGGTCTGTCAGCGGATGGTTGAACATCATGTCGAGCACCTTAAAGGGAAGGGTGCCGATGTGAGCGCCAGCGATGGCGGCTTGGGATACATGCAGCGGCGATCGAAGCGATGCCGCAAGAATCTGTGTGGAGAAATTGTAGTTGCGATAGATCTGGGCGATGTCGCGGATCAGGTTCATCCCTTCGAGGGCGATGTCGTCCAGCCGTCCGACGAACGGGCTGATGAAATACGCGCCGGCCTTGGCGGCCAGCAGCGCCTGCGGCGCCGAGAAGCACAGCGTCACGTTGAACCGGATGCCTTCCTTGCTCAGCATCGCAGTGGTCTTGATGCCGTCACGGGTGAGGGGAACTTTCACTACGATATTCTTGTGGATCTTGGCGAGCTTGCGCGCCTCCACAACCATCTCTTCGTGCGCGGTGGCCACCACTTCGGCGCTGATGTCACCATCGACGATCTCACAGATCCGGCGGATCTGTTCCTCGAGCGGAATCCCTTCCTTGGCGATCAGCGATGGGTTCGTCGTCACACCGTCGACGATGCCCCATGCCGCCCCTTTGCGAAGTTCATCCAAATTCGCGGTATCCAGGAAAATCTTCATGTGGAATAAGCCTTACCTGATAGTCTAGCATCCATCTAGTACCGCGGAGCGCAGAGGCCTCACCCTGCCAGTACGTTTAGTTCGGCACGCGTTCCGGCCGGAGGAGGGTTCTCCGGAACGTCTCCGTTGTCGGCCCGCAGATACTTCCAGTGGTTGGGCCGGATCGTCTTCAACAGTTCCTTGCGTGTCTTCAAAGCCAGCGGGCGGCCGAGATGAATCTTGCCGAGCTTGGCCATCCAGGTTTCAGGCAGCGCGCCGGCGAACATCAGCAGCGGCCATTTGAAATTCGGACCGTTGATCTTCCGCAGCTTCCACAGCCACATCCCGATTGAGCCGAGGCGCCACACATACGGCGCCCACCAACTGTAGTTGCCCGGCCGCAGATTCATCTTCCAGCACTTCATCATCAACTGCCACTGGAGCGGCGACAACTTCTGGGTCTCGGTGACGCCCGTCTTGTTTTCCATGCGCGTGTCGTGCAGCGGCGTGAAGATCGATGGAATGAAGAACGCGAACAGGCCGCGCCGCTCCACTTCGTAGATCAGATCGATGGTCGCTTTTACATCGTCATCGGTTTCGCCCGGATTGCCCACGATCAGCGTCACCGCGGGGAACCAGTTGTTCTCGTTCATCACACGCAGGCCTTCCACGAAGACGCTGGGCCATTCGTCGATCGGAAACGGAATTCCCTTTGACGGCATCACTTGCTTGGCGATCCGTACCGAGCCGGTTTCCAGCCCGATCAGCGGAGCCAGAATTTTCTGCTTCGGGTGTTTGCTGTACATCGGCAGCGTGATCGGGCTCTTCTCAAGCAGCGTCTCGGAAAGCTTCCTGATCAGCAGCGGATCGACGACGGCCGGAGCCATGGTCGAATGGCTGAGAATATGCTGCTCCACGCCGGGCGTATTTACGATCGACGAATAGAGGTCCAGCAGCGCCTCGCGATTGGGGAAATAGAACGGCGTATCGGTATGCACCTGTCCCCAGATGAACATGTCCTCGGTGGCAAGCGAAATCTGCTTATTGCCCTCGCGCACGTTGGCGTCCACCGCGGCCATAATCTTGCTTTTCGGAATGTCGATCTGCGGGTTCAGATCCGGCACGCAGAACTGGCAGCGCCTTCCGCAGCCGGTGGTCATCTCAACCACCCCGAACGTGGTTCGCCGGTCGGGAAGCAGGATGCTTTCGCTTGTGGTGGGATGCTTCACGTCCACCTGGCGAGGCAGCTCTTCGCCACGAATCGCCTTGTGGAACAGCCCCATGGTGTCGGCCGATTCGCTGCGCCCTTCGACCACGCAATCCACGCTCAGTTCGTCCCAGGAGTTGGTCTGCGTGATCTGCCAGCCGCCCGAGCCGCCCACGATCACCTTGAAATTCCCGCGGAAGGGGCTGGACTTGATCTTGTCGAACATCAGCGACGAATAGTGGGAATTCACCGGCTTCCGGGACGATCCGAAGATCGACGTGTAGACGCCGGCGGCGAACGTGACACCCAGCGGATTGTGCGTGGATACGGCCACTACGCGCGTATCCGGGCCCACGAAATTGTCGAGGTCATCCGGGAAGCAGCAGACGATATCGTCGGCCGCGAATTCCCTTAGCAGTGAGGCTTCAAGCGCCCGCACGCCGGCCGGCATGTATCGCGCCGAGCCATCTTCGCTGCGCTCCACTTCGCGCCATTTCGGGTATTTCTTGTTCAGGATCCCTTCGAGCCAGATGGGCAGGGACGCGATCGCCATCTGAATGAAATAACCCGCGTGGTCGATCGTTTCCGTGAGCGGCGCGGTGATCACGATCAGCTTGCCGCTGCCGGTCCGGGAACCGTTGAGAATCGGGGCGGTCATACTCTCTACTGTAACCCCGAAGGGGGAGTTTTGCGACAGGCTTTTACATGGGTAAACTCGGAAGTTTACCGCTCCCGAACCTCGACCTTGACGCCGCGCTCGGCCACCTGCACAGGCAACACACGCGCGCCCGTCTTCTCGATGGCGGCGCTCACACGCGC
>JBGSME010000584.1:0-2849 GCA_041740335.1 Bryobacteraceae bacterium
CCCAAGCCAAGGCCGAACTCTCCGCCTTGATCGAAGGGTAGCGGCTGGCGAAGAGGTCATCCTCGCCAAAGCTGGCAAGCCGGTCGTCCGCCTCGTGTCCTATTCCGGGCCCGCCCACCCCCGCATTCCCGGTGCACTCAAAGGCCGGATCCGCATCGCACCCGATTTCGACACCCTGCCCGCCGACATCGCCGAAGCTGCCGGCGCGTGCCTGGGCCCTGATTAACGCCCGCGAAAACACCATCTTCGTCACCGCCGTCTCACTCTCGGAGATCCGGCTGAAGCAGGCCCTCGGAAAGCTCGATCTCCCCACGAACTTCGACGACATTCTCGCTCATGAGTCCTTTGAAAATCTTCCGCTGTCGGGCGAACACACCCAGACGCTTCCCCTGCTGCCCATGTTTCATCGACCTATGGCCCGTTTGTGGAAGCCGTTATCTAAGCGAACTCGCCCCCTCCGTGCTCCACGCGCATCTCCGTCACGATCACACCACGCTCCCGCTTATCCGCCGCGTCCGGCTCTAGCCACCGGTCCAGCGTAAAGAACACCTCGCTTCGCGACCCCTGCCCGTCCCACAACGGCAGTAAGTCGATCACCATAGTGTGCGATCCCGCTTGATCGAACGTCTCCCCCTTGGTCCGCGTGTCACCCGTCCCCGAATACCGCACCGTGAGCGATCCCCACGACTCCAGGAATTCAGGCGCGAGATAGAACGTCATGCGCAGCCGTGCCGTCGATACCCGTCCCGGTAGCGGGCATCGTACCGCAAAGGCCCGCTCGCTCCAACGCCATCCGGATCCTTCCGGCGAATTGAAACCGGACAACAGATCCACCTCCGCCAACCCGAATGTGCTCCGCGCGAAGCAGAACGCGCGCTCATCCCGCTCCGATGTTGGATCCGATTCCACCCGGTCTCCAAAGGATAGCAGCCGGTCCACGCGCCAATGGCTGCGCCTTAACAACCGCCGCAATCCGGCTTCGGTAAAGATCCAGAAGTTACTGTTGTCGCCGTTCAATTCATCGGGGTCAAGTAAGTAGGCCACCGGCGCGTCGCCAACGTCCATCCCTCCCGGCAGCTTCCGCGCGATCCGCGTGCTGACCACGCAATAATCCGACTTCTGCGCCAATCGCTCCAGCGTCTGGAAAGGATTCCGCAGATGATACAAGGTGCCAAAGAAAAAGATCAGCTTGTAGCGCTCCGCCGGAAGCTCGAAACAGGAGTCAAGGTTGGCGCGATAGATCTCAACCCCGGACCCCAGTGCTTCCTTCATCGCCCGCACTCCCCGCATCGTGTTGTGATTCGCCATCGGGTGGTCCACCGCATGCACACGGCAGCCCAGCGACTCCAGAAAAAATGCCAAGTCGCCATCCGCGCATCCAACGTCGGCGACGAGTTCCCCCTCGATCATCGCCCTCAACCCCTCCAGCCCGCCTTCGCACAACGCGTCGAGGTGAACCGCGTTCGCCATCGAATCGTACGGATACCAATCGAAATCCACCGCCAGTTGCGACTTTTGTTCCGCCAGCCGCTGCTGGAATTCCCATGCGCGCGCCACCAGCGGGCTTATCGGATCCGTCATCGCCTCATTGTGCCACGTCGCCTTCCGCCGTCGTTCCCCCGCGGCGCCGCCGGATCGACTTGCGGTACGTCTCCATCAGCCGCCCCGTCAAAACCGGCATATCCCAGTTCCGCTCCACCTCCGCCCGAGCCCGCTCCGCCATCGCTCGCGCCCCTTCCGGATCCTCAAACATGCCGATGATCTTATCCGCGAACGCCTGCGGATCATCGGCCAGAGCGCAAACGTCGCCGTCCTGAGTCGCCAGTCCTTCCGCCCCCACCGTCGTCGAAACCACCGGAATGCCGCAGGAAAACGCTTCGAGTAACTTCACCCGTACTCCCGAACCCGCCAGAATCGGGCAAAGAAACACCGCTGTCTCCGAAAGCGGCGTTAGAATGTCATCGACGTAGCCGCGCAATTCCATCGAATCGCCGAAGTCCGGCAGTGAGTAGCTTGGCGGCGGGTCGCTTCCAATCACCAGGAACTTCGCGTCCGGGCATTGCGCCAGCACCAGTGGAAACACATGATTCACGAACCAATACAGCGCATCTAGATTCGGCGTGTGCCGGAATCCGCCAAGAAACACCATCGTTCGAGGACGCCGCCCGTCCAGCCGGTATGGATACGATTGCACCGTCACTCCCGCCCGCAAGCCGTCGTCGGTGATTCCGGCAAGGTGCGGCGCAAACTCCAGCAGATAGTCCCGATTCGCGCTGCTGCACACCTGAACGCGGTCAAACTCGCCGAGCGAGCGCATTTCGTAGCGCAGTGCACGGAGATACTCGAACGATGCCGCTACTTTCTGGATGGAGCCCCGCATCAGTTGTAGCTGGCGGCCGATGGTCTGAAAGTATAAGTCGTGCTCAAAAAGAATTTGCGGAATCCGCCGGAAGTCGCACCGGTACTGCGCCAGCGGCATGTATTCGAGCTGCACCACATCGATCTCCCGTAGCAGGATCTCGCGGTGCAGCGCCCATTCGAGATCGGCGTTGCGGAACTCATGGACGGCATACGGTTCAATCGCTCCGAAACTACGCGTAACTCCGTCCGGGCGGGTGGCGAACTCGGCCGACGCACACTGGCCGGCCAACTCCGTGTGCGGGGCGATCTCTTCCTCCTTGTCCACATAGACAAGTAAGTGCAGGTCCGTAAGCTTGGCTAACTCCCGGCATGTTTGAAACATGAACACGCCGCCGCCATGCACCGGCGGGCAAATCGGGTACGGGGAAACGAACAAAACCCGCGGACGTGGCGGATCGTCCGCCATCGTCCCGAACCGGTCGCGATAG
>JBGSME010000585.1:0-2509 GCA_041740335.1 Bryobacteraceae bacterium
ATGGCAAAGAACCTGTTCTTACTGTGGAAAAAAAGATCAGCCCCTTGAGATCGATCATATCCATCCCAAAAGTCGGGGGAGAGGAAGGCCCAGCCGCGGCGGCGCGCTTCTTCGCGGGCCACTTCGATCTCGGAGGATTTGTCGAACGTCGCCGACCAGCTATGCAGATGGACAAGCAGCGGCATGGGCGCGCTGGCGCCGCTCGGAATGTCGAGCAGGATTTGCTGGGCGGCGCTGTCGAGCGAGTTCTGGATGGTGAGAGTCTCGCACCATCCAGGCGAGGCCGCTATCAGCAGAAGCGGCAGCAATGAGACGCGAAGCATTCTCCGATTGGATCGCGGAGTGCCCGCCGCGCGCAAGTGGAAGTGAGACGGCGCCCCCGCTACTTCTCGTGCGCGTCCTCGAGGTAGGTATACCCGTAAAGCCCGTCTTCGTAAAACCGAAGCAGCCGGCCGGACTCTTCGTAGCCAATCTTGCCATCGCGCACCGCGCGCTCCACATCCCGCCGGAACTGATCGAGCAGCGTCCGCGCGTGGAACTGAACGTAATCCAGCACCTCGGCCACCGTGTCGCCGCGGATGACGGAATCGAGCACCGCCTCGCCCTTATCGTCGAGGCTGACATGAACCGCGTTGGTGTCGCCGAAGAGGTTGTGCAGGTCGCCGAGGATTTCCTGATACGCGCCCACCAGGAAGGTGCCGAGGAAGTATGGCTCGCCGGTGAAGGTGTGGAGGGGCAGGGTGCGCTTCACGTCGCGCCGATCGATGAACTGATCCACCTTGCCGTCGGAATCGCAGGAGATGTCGCCGAGAACCGCATGACGGGTGGGCGCTTCGTTCAGGCGGTGAATGGGCATAATCGGGAATAGCTGCTTGATCGCCCAACTGTCGGGCATACTCTGGAACAGCGAGAAGTTGCAGAAGTAAGTATCGGACATCTGGGCGTCGAGGTTTTCGAGTTCCTCGGGTTTCTCTTCCAGATCCTTGACCATGCGCTGGATGCGGCGGCTGATGGACCAGAAAAGATTCTCGGCAAGACTGCGCTGCTCAAGCGGGAGATAGCCGAGGCTGAACAGATTGAGCGCGCCGTCGAGCGCCTGCTGGGCATCGTGAAAGCTTTCGAGAAGATTCTTGCTCGAGAGCCCGCGATACGTTTCCTGAAGGTCGTGCAGAGGCTGTTCGGCATCCTCGGCCACCGCCCCCGGCTGGGCGTCTTCGCCGATGCCGGATACGCCGAGGACGTTAAACACCAGGACGCTATGGAAAGCGGTGACCGCGCGGCCGCTTTCGGTGATGATGTTGGGGTGCTCCACGGAGGCTTCGTCGCACACGCTTTGGATGTGATGGACGACGTCGTTGGCGTATTCCTGAAGCGTATAGTTGACGCTCGATTCAAAATCGGTCTGGGAACCGTCGTAATCGATCCCAAGCCCGCCCCCGACATCGAGAAAACGCAAACCCGCGCCCAGGCGGCGCATCTCGCAATAGATGCGCGCGGCCTCGGTTACGGCGGCCTTCACCTGGCGGATATTGGTGATCTGGCTGCCGAGATGGAAATGGAGAAGCTCGAGCGTATCCTCCATGCCAGCTTCGCGAAGCTGGTCCAGCACCCGGATGGCTTCCGTAACGGTGAGCCCGAACTTGGAGCGATATCCGCCCGAGGAACGCCAGCGTCCGGAACCGCGGCTGGCGAGTTTCAGGCGGATGCCGATTGACGGCCGCACGCCCACCTTTTTCGAATGCTTCAGGATGAGATCGAGTTCGGTGTACTTCTCCACCACCGGTATGATCCGGCGGCCGATCTTCTTGGCGAGCATCACCATCTCGATGTACTCGTCGTCCTTAAAACCGTTGCAGACGATGGGCGTGTCGTTGTCGGCGACGGCGAGCACCGCCAGCAGCTCCGGCTTGGACCCGGCCTCGAGACCGAACTGATACGGCTTGCCGTACTGGAGCACTTCCTCCACCACCTGGCGCTGTTGGTTGACCTTGATCGGGTAAACCAAGGCATACTTGCCCTTGTAGTTATGGTCCCGAATCGCGCTGGTGAAGGCCTGGTGCATCTCGCCCAGGCGGTGCTTGATGATTTCGCCGAAGCGGATCAGTAGCGGCGGGTAGATGCCGCGCAGCACCAGCGTGTCGATCAATTGCTTTAGGTCGATGGACCGGCCCGGCTCCTTCGATGGGTGAACTAGAACGTGGCCATTATTTCCAATCGAGAAGTACCCTTGTCCCCAGCGGGCGACTTCGTACTCTTCATTGGCGTGGGACAGGCTCCAGCGGTCCGACGATTCCCAGGTTGCGGGTGTGGCTTCAGCTACTTTAGGCGTCAATTGCGATGGGCATCCTTCTAAACTTAGAGTGTGCGCAGAAATCGACCCAGTGAGCAAGTGGTGTGATGCTATCCAGGCGCAGGTTTCACCAAATATTCATCGGGGCTGGCGCCGCCGGCGTCGTTCGCGCGGGAACGGCGGTGCTTGAATGTGTGGCCAGCCGCATAGAAGCGCGGC
>JBGSME010000586.1:0-6090 GCA_041740335.1 Bryobacteraceae bacterium
TCTGCTTCGTTCCGCCTCGTCATGGATGACCCGCATCGATTTCCTCACCGTGCCTCGCATCCGGCCCCATGGCGCTCGCAACGCGGCCTGCGCGACTTTAGACACGGGCTGCTAGGGCTTGACGATGCGAATGCGCGCGAAGCCTTCTTTGCGCGAGGGCGGCACGAGGCGGGCGGCCATACGGTGAATTGCTTCTTCGGGCACCACACGGGTCCGGCTGAGATTGCGCTGCTTGCATAGATCGAGCGGCACGTTGAACCAGACCGCTTCGACGCGAACTCCCGGGATACGCAGGTAGGGCCGGCGCTCTTTCGGGGTGAGGTGCGTGGCGTCAATGCAGGTTACGGGGCGCCCGATGGCGATGCGCTGGCGGAGCAGGTAGCGGACGGCGGCAAAGACACGGGCGTGGATGGACTGATCGGTTTCGTCGTCGGCGAGGAGGCCGCGGATGGAGTCCGATGACAGCACGGGGAGGCCTTGGGCGGCGGCCCAGGTGGACTTCCCGGATCCGGGCAATCCGATTAGCAGGATGACGCGCGGCGGTTTCAGAGGGTGTACCGCTCGGCTTGCAGCAACTTATCGGCGAACTTACGGCGGAGGCCGATGGCGTTGACGGGTTCGCACTTAGTAAATCGCTTGAGCAGGGTGAGGTTCATGCGGAGTTCGTCGCCTTCGCTGCAGGCGGCGATGACGTCACGGCCAGACTGTTCGATGATCGCCATGGCTTCACGGGCAAACACGGCAGTCATCTCGCCGGCGGTTTCGCCTTTGCCCGCGTGGGCGAGGCGCTCGGCGCGGAGAGCGCAGCTTTCCATGGCGAAGGTCTGGATGCAGATGTCGGCAATGGCGGCGAGGATTTCCTGTTCGGCGTCGAGCGCGGTGAGATAGCGCTGATAGGCGACGCCGAGGCAGAAGAGGGCGGCTTTTTTCGCGTTGGCGACGAGTCCACGATTGGACGAATCGGGCATGGACGGACCGGCGAGGATCTCGCCTTGCAACTTTCTTACGGCGTCCACCAGGCCGAGGCGGCCGCGTTGGGCGCGTTTGAGTAACATGCCGGTGGCGAGCATGCGGTTGATTTCGTTGGTGCCTTCGAAGATGCGGTTGATGCGGGAATCGCGATAGGCGCGCTCGACGAGATAGTCCTGATGGAAGCCGTAACCGCCGTGGATCTGGACGCCTTCGTCGGCGACGTAGCTGAGGACTTCGCTGGCGAACACCTTGACGTAGGAGCATTCGGCGGCGAACTCTTCGACGGCTTTCATGATGATGTTGGAGGCATCGGGAAGATCCCAGGTGAAATCGTCGAGATGGCTTTCGATCATGCCGTTGACGCGATAGCTCATGGTTTCGGAGGCATAGATACGGATGGCCATTTCGGCCAGCTTGTGCTTGATCATGCCGAAGTCGCCGATGGACTTACCGAAGGCTTTTCGTTCCTTGGCGTACTTCAAGCTAACCGCAAGTACGTTCTTAGCGCCGCCGACAGTGCCGGGGCCGAGTTTCAGGCGGCCGATGTTGAGGATGTTGAACGCGATGATATGGCCGCGGCCGATTTCGCCGAGGAGGTTTTCCTTGGGGACACGGACATTATCAAAGTAGACAGCGGTGGTGGAGCTGCCTTTGATGCCCATCTTTTTTTCTTCGTGTCCGGCGGAAACGCCTTCCCAAGCGCGTTCGACGAGGAAGGCGCTGAAGTGCTCGCCGCCGACTTTGGCGAAGACGGTGTAGAGATCGGCTCCGCCGCCATTGGTGATCCACATTTTCTGGCCGTTGAGGATGAAGTGGGAGCCGTCATCGCTGAGGTCGGCACGGGTGCGGATGGCGAGGGCGTCGGAGCCGGCTTGCGGTTCGCTGAGGCAATAAGCGCCTACCATTTCGGCTTTGGCGAGCCGGGGAAGATACTGCTGTTTCTGTGCTTCCGTACCGAAGAGGAGCAGGGGGAGAGTGCCGATCCCGCTGTGGCCGCCGTGCCAGCCGGAGTAAGATCCGTCGCGGGCGAGGTGTTCGGCGACGACCATGGCGGAAGTAAAGTCCATCTCCATGCCGCCGAATTTTTCGGGGACGACGACGGCGGTGAGACCGAGTTCGGCCGACTTGCGAAGGACGCCGACGGCGGCGCCGGGCTCATGGTTGAGAATGGCGTCGAGCTTGGGCGCTACTTCGTTGGCGTAGAAATCATCGGTGGTGCGGGCGATGGCGAGGTGTTCGGGAGTAAAGTCCTCAGGAGTGAAGATATCCTGGGTAGCGGTTTCACGTAGCAGGAAACCGCCGCCAATGGGTTTGTTTACGATCGCGGGTGCGGCCATGTTAGAGAGACTCCTTACATCAGCTCGAAGATTCCGGCTGCGCCCTGGCCACCGCCGATGCACATCGTGCAGAGGCCGTAGCGCTCGCTGCGCCGGCGCATCTCGCGGATCAGGGTGGCGGTAAGTTTGGCACCGGTGCAGCCGAGCGGATGGCCGAGCGCGACAGCGCCGCCGTTGACGTTGACCTTCTCCGGATCGAGGCCGGCGCGATCCATGACGGCGAGGGCCTGGGCGGAGAAGGCTTCGTTGAGTTCGATGACGCCGAGTTGGTGAACCTTGAGTCCGGCTGCGGCGAGCGCTTTCGGGATCGCGACAACGGGACCGATGCCCATGATTTCCGGCGGCACGCCGCCGACGGCGAAACTGACAAAGCGCGCCATAGGCTTCAAACCGAGAGCGCGGGCGCGGCGTTCCGACATCACTAAGGCGACAGCGGCGCCGTCACTGGTTTGGGAGGAATTGCCGGCGGTGATTGTGCCCGCGGCATGAAACACGGGCTTTAGCTTCGCGAGGGCTTCGACCGATGTATCGGCACGCGGACCTTCGTCGACGCGGAACTCAGCGGAGGAAGTTTCAGGCTTGCCGTTACGGAGTGCGGTGGTCTCGAGTTTTACGGGGACGATTTCGTCGTCGAACTTACCTTCGGCCTGCGCCTTGAGGGCGCTGGTATGGCTGCGAAGCGCGAAGGCGTCGGCACGTTCGCGCGGTATCTTATACCGCGAGGCGACGTTTTCGGCGGTAAGCCCCATATTGATATAGATCTCGGGTTGATGATCCACCATCCAGGGGTTCGGCGCGAACTTATTGCCGGCGCGGGGGATGAGGCTCATGGATTCACTGCCGCCGGCGAGGACGATATCGGCGGCACCGCCGCGAATGCGTTCGGCAGCCATGGCGATCGCCTGGAGGCCGGAGGAGCAGAAGCGATTGATGGTCATGGCCGGGACGATGTCGGGGACGCCGGCGCGCAATGCGGCAACGCGGGCCATGTTCATGCCGGACTCGGCCTCGGGCATGGCGCAGCCGAGGATGACGTCGTCAATTTCGTCGCTGGGCACTTGCGGATAGCGGGCAAGCAGCGCGCCGATCACGGTGGCGGCGAGATCGTCGGGGCGGGTATTCTTGAGCGTGCCGCGCGGAGCTTTGCCCACGGCGGTCCGGAGGCAATCGACAATAACAGCTTCCTGCATGTTGGTGATCCTTAGTTTCGCAGAGGCTTCCCGGTTTTGAGCATGTGCTGCATGCGCTGTTGTGTTTGCGGGTTGCCGCAGAGGCTGAGGAACGCCTCGCGTTCGAGGTCGAGCAGGTATCGTTCGCTGACGGTCTGCTGGCCGGTGAGGCGGCCGCCGCTGAGGACATGGGCGAGTTTCCCGGCGACGACGAGGTCATAGTCACTGATGTATTGTCCCTGTCGGGCCATCCAAGCACCCACCTTCATGACAGCGTAGCCGGAATCGCCGGATACAGCGATGTCTTCGCGGGGCGAGGCGGGCACATAGTGAGGAACGAGCGAAAGCGCGAGGGCTTTGGCATCGGCCACGAGGCGTTCCTGATTCATGGAAACGGAGTCGGCCTCGGTGAGGAAGCCGATGTCGCGGGCATCTTCAGCGCTGGAGGAAACCTTGGCGAAGCCGATGGTCTCGAAAACGCGTTTGGGATCCTGCCAGCGCAGAACGAGTTCCTTGCAACCGCCGCCGGCGGGGATGACGCCAACGCCAACTTCGACGAGCCCCATGTAGAGTTCGGCGGAGGCTTGGAGGCGGGCGGCATGAAGAGCGATCTCGGCGCCGCCGCCGAGGGTGCGTCCGAACGGAGCGACGACAACGGGCTTCGGTGCGGTCTTGATGGCCATGTTGGCCTGCTGAAAACGTTGGATGCCGAGCGAGAGATCATCCCACTCATGCTCCTGCGCGGCGAGCAGAACAAGCATCAGATTGGCACCGACGCAAAAATCGCTGCCTTGATTGGCGATGACGAGCGCCTGTCCGTCGGCGACGGTCTCGGCGATGGAGGAATACATCATCGAGAAGATATCTTCGCCGAGCGTGTTCATCTTCGAATGGAACTCGAGGCAGAAGACGCCGTCGCCGATGTCGAGGAGGGAGGCGCCGGAATTCGATTTGATCACGCCGCCGGAGCGTTTGATGCCCGAGAGGGACAGGATGCCTGTGCGGGATTCCTGCTCTTCGTAGGTCTGGCGGGCAAGGTCAAAGTATTCGGTTCGAGGATGGGAACGGGCGGAGGAATGTTTGTAGAACGACGGCGCGCCGTTGCGCAGCATCGATTGAATGGCGTGCGGCAGTTCGAGGCCGTCGCGTTCCATGCGGCGCGCGGTGTCTTCGAAGCCGAGCGCGTCCCAGAGTTCGAACGGCCCGAGCGTATTGGCGTAGCCCCAACGCATGGCGCGATCGATTTCGACGACACGGTCAGAGATTTCAGGAATCCGTTCGGCGCTGTAGATGAGAAGGTCACGGAAGAGGGTCCAAAGAAAGGTACCGGGCTTGCCGGTGCCGGCGACGAGAGCGCGAAGGCGGGCGGGCAGGTCATCAATGAGCCGGGCCTGGTCAACGACGGAGAAAGTTACTCTATTGGCGGGGTGATAGTCGAAGGTTTTGAGGTCGATGGCTTCGATGACACGTTGGGCGCCGGAGCCGACACGGCGATAGAAGCCCTGCGCGGACTTTTCGCCGAGCCAATCGCGGCGCAACATCTCTTCGACGAAGGGTACGGGGAGGAAGCGGTCACGGTGGGGATCGAGCGGCGTGAGGTCGTAGAGGTTGCGGCCGACGAAGGCCCAGACGTCGATACCGACGATGTCGAGCAGGCGGAAGCTGGCGCTATTGGGAAGGCCGATCAAGGGGCCTGTGAGCGCGTCCACCTCTTCGACGGTGAGGTCCATATCGAGCGTAAGTTTGTGGACGGTGCCCCCGAAGAAACTACCGATGCGGTTGGCGATGAAATTGGGCGTATCCTTGCAGAGCACGACGCCTTTGCCGAGGCGGGCATCGCAGAAGTGGGATGCGAAGCCAACGATGCCGGGGTCGGTTTGCGGAGTGGGGATAACTTCGACCAGGTGGAGATAGCGCGGGGGGTTGAAGAAGTGGGTGCCGAGGAAGCGGGAGCGGAACGAAGCGGGAAAGCCGTCGGCGATGTTATGAAGCGGGATTCCGCTGGTGTTTGTGGAGAGGATGGCATCGGGCGATGCAACGGCTTCCACCTTACCCCAAAGGTCGCGCTTGATATCGAGATTCTCGGTGACTGCTTCGACGATCCAGTCGCAACTGGCGAGTGCGCCCATGTGGTCTTCGAAGTTCCCGGTCTCGATGCGGGCCTTGGCGGCGGGCGTGAAGAAGGGTCCAGGTTTTTGTTTGGCAGCGTTGTCGAGGCCACGGCGGGCTGGGGCGCTGCGATCGGGAGCGGGTCCGGCGAGGTCAAGCAGAAGAGCCGGAATGCCCGCGTTGGCGAAATGGGCGGCGATACGACTCCCCATGGTGCCGGCGCCGAGGACCGCCACTCGTTTGATCGTTCTCATGAAACGGGTTCTCTCAGGGAGTTTATCATGGGGGCGCTAGCGATCCGCATTCGCCCAGGCCCTGGTGAAACTAGTTTGGGCCACGGCCGCCTCCTTGGCCTTACCCTGCGCGGCGAGGCTGGCGGCGAGTCCGCGCAGAGACCAGCCGTTATCGCGATGGCGGAAGAGATCGGCGCGGAAGGCCTGTTCGGCTTCGCTGTTGCGGCGGGCGTTCAACAGGATCTGGCCAAGGAACTGGCGAGGCGGCAG
>JBGSME010000587.1:0-1936 GCA_041740335.1 Bryobacteraceae bacterium
ACCCCTCGCAATTATTGGGCCCCGCCTCACTGCTAAAGTAGCCAAGCCCTGACTGCTAAAATAGCAAGCAATGCTTCGCCGACATTTCGCCCTCACCCCCTTTGCGCTGGCGCCTCTCACCACCTCTTCCGCCCAAACGCCCACCGGGAAAGCCTTCCGTATCTCCCTGGCGCAATGGTCGCTGCACAGAGCCATCCGGAGCCGGCTCACCACCAACCTCGACTTCCCTCGGATCGCTCGCGAACAGTTCGGCATTGAGGGGCTAGAGTTCGTCAACACGCTCTGGATGTCGCCCACCGCCGACTACGTCCAAACGCTCAAGCGCAACATGCGCGATACCGCCACCCAGTGCGTCCTCATCATGTGCGACGCCGAGGGCTTCATGGGCCACCCCGGCAAAACCGAACGGATGCGCGCGGTGGCCAATCATCGGAAATGGGTCGATATCACCGCCGAACTCGGCGGGCATTCGATCCGGACCAACATGTATCCGGGCGACAAACAGCCCTCCACCCCCGCCGAAATCGAAGACTTCCTCAATCGCTGCGCCGAGAGCTTCCGCGCGCTCGGCGAGTACGCCAACGGTTCGAATATCAACGTGATCATCGAAAACCACGGCGGCATCTCCTCGAACGCCGATGTCGTCGTCGGCCTGATGAAGAAGGCCGCCATGGCGAACGTCGGCACGCTGCCCGACTTCGGCAACTTCCCCAAAGGCGCTGACAACTACGCCCAAGTCCGCAAGATGATGCCCTACGCCAAAGGCGTCAGCTTCAAGTGTTGGGACTTCACCCCGGACGGGCGCGAAACCACGCTCGACATGGACCGTATGATGAAGATCGTCTCCGAAGCCGGCTACAAAGGCTGGGTCGGAATCGAGTACGAAGGCACCCGGCTCACCGAGTTCGAAGGCATCCAGGGCGGCAAACGCTGCCTCGAACGCTATCTCTAATTTTTCTTCGACAGATCGCCGTACAGTTCCGGACGCCGGTTGCGGATCGGCCCTGAACCCGTCCCCGCCGCTGGATCGATGGTGGCGAACACCAATTCTTCCTTCCCGCTGTCCTGCGCCACGATCTTGCCTTTCGGGTTGATGATCAGCGTCCGGTTGGGATGAACGAACGCCACCCACACCCCGTTTTCATATGCCCGCGTGCGCATCATTACGTCGTTCATCTCGCCGTATCCGCCCCATGCCGGAACAAGAATCACTTGCGCGCCCTGGATCGCGAGCAGGCGGGAAGTCTCCGGCAACTGCCGATCCATGCAGATCAGCGTGCCCCACCGGCCATACCGCGTATCCACCACCGGGAACTCCGCTCCCTTCGTATTGAACGGCTCGTCGTTGGCTGTGTGCGTCTTCGAGTAGTGGGTGACAACCCCGCCCTCCGGACCGAAAATGACAATCGAATTCCACATCCGGCCATCGCGCTGTTCGGCGAATCCAAGCAGCAAGTGGATCTTCAACTCCGCGGCCAGCGCTCTCACCCGCCCCAGAATCGCGCCTTCGAGTGTTTCGCCCGCCTTCCAGTAGGCATCGCGCGTGATCGCCGGAACGCGTTTCTCGTTGCCCACATAGCCCTCGAGGAAACCTTCCGGAGTCACAACCACTTGGGCTCCCTGCGCCGCAGCCTTCCTCGCCAGCCGTTCGAGCGTTGCGAAGTTGGCCTCTTTGTTCCAGTTCTCCGGCGTCACTCGGATCGCGGCCAACTGGAACGGTTCGGTGCCCAATGCAACGCCAAGGGTCAGGATCAATCCACCGAACAAACGCATGGCTCTATTGTGAGCCCGCCGTGGCCTCGATCGCAATCGCCCCCTTACCCCACACCGTCTGCCTCCCCACCCCGGTCCAGCAAGCGGCGCGCAGCCACGGAACAAACTCGCCCAGCTCGCCCTCGTACACAGCCTCTCCGGTGAAGCCGCCGAGCGGATGCGT
>JBGSME010000588.1:0-2799 GCA_041740335.1 Bryobacteraceae bacterium
GAAGCCACCGCGCCACCGGTCAACGCCAGGATCAGCGCCGCGGGGCCCAAGCCCAACGGCAGTACCGGTCCCGATGCGTCATCCACGGATCCGGCCCCGGCCGCCGGATTGCACCCACCGAGAAACGCCGCCAGCGCCGCATAGGCCAGCAATGTGCTTAGCACGTCGGACCGGCTGGCGATATACGCCACGGCTTCGGTATGTATCGGGTGCAGCAGAAAAATTCCGCCACCGAACGCCGCCAGCAATTCCGCCTTCTTCCGCTCTTCGCCCGCAAACTGCAGAAGCCGCCGGCACAACACGAACACAAGACAGGAACTCAGCAAATGCAAACCGACATTCACCGCGTGGTAGGAAAGGGTGTGTTTGCCGGATACCAGATAGTTCAGCCAAAACGTGAACATCAGCAGCGGGCGGTTCCATGTGATCGGCTTGCCGGCCCACACTTCCGCCTCCGGGCGGCCAAAGGGCAAGTAGAGATCGTCAAACACGAACGGCCCGGAAAGCGCGGGTGCGTATACGAAAAACACCGCGACAAGCGCGGTAAACAGCGCCGCCCAGGTCCATGGATGCCGCTCTTTCCGCGGCGCACTCAATGCGGCCACGGCTTCCACGGTCAAATTCGGCACGGATGCTTTGTCCCGCGTACGAACCCGGCTCATCGCGATCCGAGCCTCTGGCCGATTTCCTGAAAGAACGCGATGCTTTGGCGGGCATTCCCTTCCCACTGAAACAGCCTCTCGGCATGCGCGGCGCCCAATCGGGCGAGCGTCTCCCTCTTCGATGGGCTCGTCAACATTTCAACCAATCCGTCGCGGATTTCCGACACACTACGCGGATCCACCATCCGTCCACCGGGGCCCGCCACTTCCGGCAGCGACGATACCGCCGAGGTCAACACCGGCACTCCGCTTGCAAGCGACTGCGCCACTGGGAAACCAAAGCCCTCGTATAGCGACGGATAGGCCAACAACGTCGCGCCGGCGAACAGCGCCGGAGCGCGCTCCTCAGGGACATAACCCAGATAGTGCACGCCGGCCGGCGGCGCTGCCAGACGGCGCATCAGATCGTCGGCCCCCCACCCGGGCGGTCCGGCGATCTTCAGATCATATTGTTCGCGAATCGACGCGGGCATCATCGAGAAAGCATCCATCAGCAACCCCACGTTCTTCCGGGGCTCAATCGTTCCAACAAACAGGACGTAAGGTTTCGTGTTTTGGCGTGCCGTCTGGTGACTCTTCGCCTCCGATGCCGCGCCCCTGCTCAGGACTGCGGCCCGAAAGTACGCTACGCTCACTCCAGGATAAATCACTTTCACCCGCGCCCCGTCCACGCCGAGCACACGAATCGCGTCGCGACGTGTATTCTCCGATACCGCGATCAGACCGGTCGCCCGTTTCAGCACTCGGTCGGCAAAGGAACGGTCCGCCTGGACATTGGCCGCGGTGTGCAGTTCCGGCATCAACCAGCACGTAAAGTCATGCACTGTGGCCGAAAGCGCCACATTCCTCGGCGGCCGGCGTACCTGATTGGACACATGAAACAGTGACGTATGCCGCGGCATCAATGCGCGCTGCGCCAGCGGGAAGCCGCGATTGGCCGCCAGGAGCAAGCTCAATCTCCACCACGTGGCGGCCAAGCTGTAGTGGCTGCCTTCGTGATCAAGCATCCCCGTGCCCGGCAGATGCGGAAAGACATCAATGGCGATGTCACTTTCGATCCCGGCAAGGTGGCGCAGCCAATGGAAAAAATAGGTCTTGACGCCCGCCGACCGCAGTAGCAGTGGCGTGGCGTCAATACAAACCCGCATGTGTCTCCGATCAGGATTGTCTCCGTTTATGGTAAAACATCCCTGATACTTCTTGTTGCAGAAAAAGCTATGAGCGCTCTCTACGCGGGTACATCCGGCTTTGCCTATCCGGCCTGGAAACCGGACTTCTATCCGGAAAAGCTTGCCGCCAAGAAGTTTCTGTCCTATTACGCCACGCGGCTCAATTCCGTTGAGGTGAACTACACCTTTCGACGGCTCCCTTCCGCCTCCACTCTCGAGGGATGGCTGGCAGAAACGCCGCCTGGGTTCATGTTCTCGCTCAAGGCCCACCAGAAGATTACGCACTTCCAGCGGCTAGGCGAATCCGAGTTCAACGAAGTCTTCTTTCGCGCCATCGAACCGCTGCGGATCCAGGGCCGGCTGGGACCGGTGCTATTCCAACTGCCGCCGCAATTCCCCGCCGACGCTCCGCGGCTGGAAGCGTTTCTTCGGCAAACGCCGCCGGGCGTCCGGTGCGCCTTTGAATTCCGAAACCGGTCGTGGCTGGAGGAGCCGATTTTCCAACTTCTCGAAAAACATGGCGCTTCGCTGTGCCTGGCCGAGTCAGAGAAGCTGGTAATCCGCGAACGGATCACGGCCGGGTTCGTGTATTTCCGCTTGCGAAAAACCGACTATCCACCCGCCGAACGTCGCGAAATCGCCGGCCGGGCGCAGGAGATGGTTACCGCTGGCCGCGACGTCTATCTGTATTTCAAACACGAGGACACGCCGGCCGGAGCGCTCTACGCGGAGGAGTTGCTGAGCGCCGGACGCTCCGAGCCCGACCTTCGAATATAGGGCCCCATGCGGCCATCGGGAAGAATCGTCTTCGCATCGGTGCGAGCCGCCGAGAGTTGATCGGGCGTTAGTTCGCGCGCCCCTCGCAGATTCGAGGCCCTCAGATCGGCGCCTCGAAGATCGGCATCGCGAAGCCGGGCGCCGGCAAGCACCGCTCCGGACAAGTCAGCCCCGTTGAGGCGCGCCTCGCG
>JBGSME010000589.1:0-4443 GCA_041740335.1 Bryobacteraceae bacterium
ATTCAGGATACTCGACAGTGGCTTCGCCGGGGCGGTCTCCGCGGCACGCCGGGCGCCAGTGAAATCGCGAGGGCCATTGAGCGGCAGGCGTGGGCGCAGATCTTCTCCGGTGTCCTCGATCTCGTCGAGCGCCAGGGTCCACATCGGGTGCGCCCGAGCGTCCAGAATCCGCTGGGCCGCCGCCGGCTTCCGCTTCTCCATTTCTTTCGCCAGCTTCGAGATATTGAGCAGCGCATCGCTCATGGCCGCGGTGGCGGTGCGCAGGGACACCGCCCCTACGTCCGGGTCCGCCGTGTCCTGCTTCAGAAAGAGACGGCGTGATTCGCCGCCCACGCGCACCGTCTGGTCCTCGGGTGAAAGCTGCGCCATCAGGCTGGACGTTCCATACCGCGCCACACCGTTGATCATCACCAGCCGGATGCCGGTCTCCTTGGCGTGGATCAGTGCATCGTAGGGCTCGCCTGTTGTGCCGTCGATCACCAGCAGGTCCGCACGCGCGCCGGCGGCAATCGTTCCAAGCACGCCATCCCACTTCAGGATGCGCGCTGCATCGGTAGTCGCCATCGCCACCAGGTCCCGCGCCGTGAACAGCCCGTCGAGCAGGTGCTGGCTATAGAGCCAGGCGACCTTCAGTTCGCCCAAAAGGTTCTTGCTGCCGGTGGGAGACCAATCTCTCCCAAGCCCGATTCGGACTCCTTCCGCGCGGGCGGCCTCCACCCGCGCCGTGCCGCCATAGAGCAGCAAGTTACTTAGTGGCGACCAAACCATAGACCCGCCATTCTGAGCGAGCACCTTGAAATCTTCGGGCAGCAATCCCGCCGCGTGGATGCCGCAAAACGCGTGATTAAGAGCCCACTCGCCGGGCGCAATTTCAAGAGAGAGGAAGTGCCGGCGGGCGATGGATTTCGCGGGTTGGCCAGGATCGGTAATGCCTTCGCTCAAGTGCAGCAGAAAGCAACTGTCTTCCTTCTTGAGCCTCGTCAGAAAGTGCTTGGCGTCCTTCGCATCCACGTCGGCGATACGGGCCTGCGCTTCGGGCAGCGCGTCATCGTTAGTCTGCTCCACGTTCCGCAGCAGCCCGCGGTAATAGCGCCGCACGCCCGCGTTGCTGGCAAGCATCACGCCTTGCGTTGTCGTTACTCCGCCAAGCAATGACTTGCATTCGACGTAACGCACCAGGGCAGGCAAAAGCGCCGCATTGCCGGACGCGTCGCGATGCTTGCCGATGACCGTCATCGGGCCGCTGATCATGGGGCGATAGTCCTTGTGGACCGACCATTGATCGCGGTGTTGGAAGCGTTTCGGTACCGGCGACCACAGTGGCAGCGCGTTATAGCTGAGGTGGTTGTGCAGCTCGATGAGGCCGGGGAAAATCGTCCCACCGGTGTCGGCCACCGGGACGCCCTGATAGCCTTCCGGGATGGGCTCGGCGCGATCCCGCACCGCGACGATGCCTCCTTCGTCAATGTAGATGACCCCGTCCGGCCGCACCGTGAACGCATCGTCCATGGTCACCACGCGGCCCGCGAGCGCCTGCTTCGGCCCGGAAAAAGGATCAATAGGGCCGGGCTTCTTCGGTGCCCCCGCCGCGCGGCCGCGGCTGGGGGGCGCCAGAGGAAACCACTCGCGGGAAGGCTTCATGCGATGACACCCTTGGGAACCGTGATCGTGATGTTACGGCGCTTTGCCAAGTCGTCCTTTCCGGTCCGCTTTGCCCAGCCGTCCTGCTCACGCATCCATGCGGGAATCCCCGCCGGGAAATCGATATCGGGTATGGGTAGCCGGTCCCCGTCGGCCCAGGCGGATCCGAAAAGCACCAGCGGCTGGGGCACGTCGGGATGCGCCACCGCGGGCGAGAGGAGTTGCAGGCCGGCGTTCCAGTTGGTGAGCAACTTCGCGGTGGCTGCGGCGAGCTTGACCTTGTCGCCCTTCGAGGAGCTCTCCGGTTGGGTGGAATGCGTGATCGAAGCGTGAGCCACGGTGGATGCCTGGCCGGCCGGAGTGCTCTTCCAAAATTCCCAGGCCTCGGTGGCGGCGGTGCCGAGCGACACCACGGCCTCCACCTGCGTGCCGGCGAGCAGCGCGTCGAGCCAGCGGTTTCGGTAGGCGATGAGCCCAGGGTCTTTGCGCGTCTTGGCTTTCACGCTGCCGTATACACTGTATAAGTAGGTGTTGATCAGCACGTAACTGGTGGTTACTCCGAGCTTAGCCAGGAAGCCCTGCACGCGGCGGCCGGCTTCACCGACTAAGATCCGCCGGACCACGGACTCATGTTGAGCCGGGTCCTGCCCGATAACCAGCACGCGCGCCGTGCCGTCGAGGCGTCCGCGATGGAAGATTGGTCCCCACTCGACGCGAAACTGGTTGGATGGGTAAATGTCCACACTCGGATAGTCCTCCGCCAGAGTGCGGAAAGGCTCTTGAAAATAGCCGGGATCGAATGAAGTTGCCATGATACCGTCCTTCCGATGTTCGAAGACTGCCAGTGCCTCGGATTATAGTTGATCGGCGTGCGAGGGGGGAAGTATGTGCCAGACTGTATGGCAATGGGAAAAGTGATTCTTCCGCCGGTGGCTGTTGCGACCGCCATTCCGGTGTTCGCACAGCAGCCGGCGCCGAGCCTCGAGTTATCCGATCATGTGGACCAATGACTATCACGGAGCGCGGGTGTTCGGCCCCCGCTGTCTCCTTACTGGAACAATCCTGCTCGCGCTCAATGGCTGCGGCGGGGGCCCGGCACCAGGTACGGCGCACGAGGCTCCCAGGAACCTGTTCCCGGTTCACCCTGTCGTATCCGATCCGGCGCCAGAGCCGCCCAGGCTCGGCATCGGCAACGGCCGGTATTTCTCCTACGCTCTTCCGCCGGGCTGGCGCGTGGGGGAAGACGGGCAGTTTGCGTTGACGCTTGTGGCGCCGGACAATAAGGCGATCACGATCATGGTGGGCAACGCGGGGCTGCCGGTTAACTATCCGCCGGGCCAGTTTGTCTACGAGAAGCTTTCGGCGCTGCGGCCGGCGAACCTGCAGATCGGGAGCCCGAGACAGACGACTCCGATCGCAGGCTTTGCCTCGGCGTACGAATTCGACGTGAGCTATTCAATGGGCGGCGTCGCCAGCCGTGGGACGGCTAAGTGCCACATTGGGCCATCGTATGACTCGGCCGTGATGGCGATGACGGCCGCTGTTTCCGAAGCCAGCCAATGGTCCGGGTATTCCACCTGGCTGCCGATGGTCGCAGACCAGGTGTCGGCCACCAACGGCGGGGCGTTCGGCATGCGCGGCATTATGGCTCAGAACCTGAAAAACTCCACAGCCTACGCGGAGGCCGCCCGGCAATATCGCGACTGGTCCCAACGGAACTGGCAGCAGGTAACCGATGACAGAAATGCTTCCGAGGACCGCAGAAACTTCTACCGGCGCGAGAATCTCGGCGGGGTTCAGACTTACGTAAATCCCTTCGGAGCGAGCACGCCGGTGCAGTTGCCAGCCACTTACAAGTATTTTTGGAGTGACAGCCAGGGCAACGTGCTGGGCACGGATGATCCCAGCGCGAATCCGAACACGGGTTCAACCACCGAGTGGAAGCAAATGCCGCGGTACAAGCCGTGAGGCCATTGCCGCGGGGACGGCGCGGCGATAGAGTATTCGAATGGATCTTTTCTGGGCTTCCTTTCTTCGGTTCACGGCGCTGAAATCCAACGTTGGCTCTACCCGCCGGTTCGACGGGCTGGAGGCGGCGTGGGTCCATTCGGCGCTGATCATCAACAACGGCACCTACCTCACGTCGCCGGTTTCGAGCGAAGCCGAGTTGAGGGCGCGCATCGTCTCGGCCTGCGAACACGCGCTGCCGCACAAGTTGCCGTGGGCGCTCTATCTCTATGAGCCGTATTTGGCCGGGATGACAGGCGAGCAGGTCGCCTCGGTTGCGGCTGAATTCGGCTTGGCCCGCTTGATGGGAGTCCAGGTGATGACCGGTGACGCCCAGAGATTGAAGCCGCCGGTGCATCCTCTTCCCGAGGAGCTGCAGTTCCAGCGGATCGCCTCGCGGGAGCAATCGTGGACCGCGTTCGACATCAATCTTCGCTCTTACGGCATGCCGGTTTTCATGGCCGACAGCGTCCTCGAAACCCATGCATACTTCAGCGATCCACAACGCGAATTCGGCTTCCTCGCGTTGTCGGGCGGCGTGCCGGTGAGCACGGCGACCGTCATTGAACTGGACGGCTGGCTCTACGTGGCGCTGGTAGCAACCGATCCCGGCCACCGGCGCAAAGGTTACGCCGAGGCCGTCATGCGCCATGCGCTCACAGTGGCGGCATCGGAATTGCGGCTGTCACGCACGGCGCTTGACGCGAGCTTGATGGGCGCTCCGCTGTACACCCAAATGGGCTATGAGCAGACTGGCGAGGCCTGGAGCATGTACGCGGGCGCGTGACGCCTGGA
>JBGSME010000590.1:0-1870 GCA_041740335.1 Bryobacteraceae bacterium
CCTGTCGCGATCGGATGCGCGCGTTCGCTGTGCGGCAAACCGGCGATGGTGCCATGCGCGACGCCGATGTGGATGCGGTCCGGCGCGCGTTCGGCCGGGATCCACGCGGTTGGATCGTGGTTTGACCATCGCTCCCGCAGCGGGCATGGATAGAGGATCGCCTCGCCGGCGTCAACCGGCTGCGGCATTCGCAGCACCTCAATGTTCCGGGCTTCGCCCCACGCGGGATGTTCCCAGACGGACCCCGTTTCAAGTGGGTCATGATTGCCGGGGAGCACGTAAACCGGGCATGGGGAGGTATCGAGTATCGCCACCACTTCCTGCACCGTTCTCCGGTCGACGCCGTTGTGTTCGAACGTGTCGCCAGCCACGAGAATGAGGTCCACACTATGCGCGGCGGCGAGTCCCGGCGTCTCGCGGGCGGCTTCGAGGCGCGCCTCTCTTGCTCTGGCGGCCGCGGCTCCGAGATGTGCCGCCTTCATGCCGATCTGCCAGTCCGCGGTGTGAAGAAGGCGCATCACACGCAGACCGTATCGACCGTGGTGAATCGGCCACCTTGCGATTCGAACCACGCCAGGAACTCACCCGCCGCGCCGGCGCTCAGGGACTTTACCGCATCGCTCACCAACTCCACGCGTGCTCCCGGAAGTGCCCGGAGCAGACCGCGAACGGCATCGGCGACGCAGATCTCGGTGACCACTCCGTAGACCACCACACGTTGCGGCGCGAGCGCCGCCACCCATTGCGCGAGGTCCCGATTGCTGAATGCATCGAAGGTACTTTTCTCGAACAGCGTCTGGCCCACCATCGTGGACATTGGCTTGTTCCACCCAGCCGTTTCGCGCACGCAATGTGCGGGAAAGCCATGCGCCGTGAACTCGGCATCGTTCTCGGTGTGCGTATCGAGCGTGGACAGCAGCGGGATATTGTGCTCGGCGGCGTAGCGGTTCAACCGGGCGATCGCCGGCACGATCGCCTCGGCGCCCGGCACATAAAGCGCGCCCGCCGGATAGAGGAAGTCAATCTGCGTGTCAACGTCGAAGAATAGGGTCTTCATGGTGCTGTGTGATGTTCCCGGGCAACCTTGGCGTGAAGATCGCGGAGTTCCTGCGTATACTCGACGCGATATTCCGTTTTGCTTTGCGCGAGTGACCGCACTTTTGCCGGCAGCGCGGCCAGCGAGTCCCTTGCGTAGGCGCGGATCTGCTCCGGTTGCGGCAACGGTTCAACCAGGCGGCCTTTCAGCACGACCGGCCGCAGCAGCGGCTTCATCGGCGAAGCCGCTTGATCGTCGCCGCAGGAAGGGCACTCCCACGCACAGCCTACGTCGTCGTGATCGGCGTACCGGAAGATCTGCTTCGGGCCCGGATAGGTGGCCTTGTCCGGACTGAATTTCGCGGTGTAGCGCGTACCGGAAGCGCCTCGCATTTCGACCAGCTTGTAGACGACGCCGAGCTTCGGCGCGTCCGACGATGTCGAAAGATCGGTGCCGACGCCGAGCGCATCGATCGGGAGATTGGCGGCGGTCATCTCAAGGATCTTGTACTCGTCGAGATCGCCGCTTGCCATGATACGGGCATCGCGGAGCCCGGCATCGTCAAGAATTCGCCGCACGGCCCGCGACAACTCAGCCAGATTGCCGCTATCGAGACGAACGCCCCATAAAGGACGCCCCAGCGCGGCGGCGTTCCGTGCGCCTTCGAGCGTGTCGTAGGTGTCGATCAACTGCACGGTGTCGGCGCCGAGCAGGTGCTGCAGGCGGCGGAATGCTTCGGGCTCGGATTCAAACGATTGGACCCACGAATGCGCCGACGTTCCAAACACCGGAATGCCGTATCGATATCCGGCTTCGGTATTGCTGGTGCCGATG
>JBGSME010000591.1:0-2867 GCA_041740335.1 Bryobacteraceae bacterium
CCTTGGGGAGACGATCAGCAACGCTCGGGTGAATCAGTTGCCGGGTCTGCTCGAGGGATTTCTGGAAGCTTCGGCCGGGGGGTGGGAAAGCCATACCGAGCGCCAGCCATCGGTCCTCATCCTCGACGATCTGGATATCAACCGGCGGCTGCTGCGGGCGATGTTGAAGACGGCGCCGTACAAAGTGCTCGAAGCGAAGCGAGCCTCAGAAGCGCTCCAGATTCTGGAACGCGAAACCGTCGACCTGCTGATTCTCGATTTGATGATGCCGGAAATGAGCGGGCTCGAATTCTGCCAGCGTATCAAGGCGAATCGCAAAACGCAGTTAGTGCCGATCCTGATGTTGACCAGCGTGCAGGGGATCGAAAACGAAATCGCCGGAATATCGTCGGGAGCGGACGAATTTCTCACCAAGCCGCTGCATCCGGAAGTGGTCCGCACCAGGATCCGGGCGATGCTGCGCAACAAAGCGGCGGTCGACTCGCTGGAAGAAGCCGAAACGATCCTATTCGCTCTGGCCCAAGCGGTGGAGAAGCGGGACAAATACACCGGCGATCACTGTGACCGCCTGGCAAGGTACAGCGTGAACCTCGGCACCGCGCTCGGGCTATCGCGGCCGCAGTTGGTGGCACTGCATCGCGGCGGCTACATGCACGATATCGGCAAGGTATGCGTGCCGGACGCGATTCTGTTCAAAAAGGGACCCCTCACCGAAGAGGAATGGGTGATCATGCGCGCCCATACCACCAAAGGCGAAGAGATTTGCCGCCCCATGAAGACGCTGGCGCCGGTCTGGTCCATCATTCGCAATCACCATGAACGCTGGGACGGCAGCGGCTATCCCGACGGCATGAAAGGCGAGGAAATTCCGCTGCTGGCGCGCATCCTCCAGATCGCCGACATCTATGACGCCCTCACCACGGCGCGTCCATACAAACCGGCGCTCACGCAGGAAGAAGCGCTGCAGATCATGGATGACGAAGTCCGGCGCGGGTGGCGTGACCCGGAACTGGTCCCGCTTTTCACCCAATGCGTCCAGAAGCCCGGCGGAGACCATACGCCGCCGGTGGAGCAAGGCGGGCAGTTCAATCAATCCCTGGACAACATGCGCCGCGAACTGCTGAAGTAGCCTTCTTCAGTTCGCACCCCGGTGCTATCGTAAATGCACGATGCGCCGTCGCGATCTCTTTTCCATTCTCGCCGCTTCCGCCGTTCACGCCCAGCAGCCGCACCGGATCGACTATCCGGATTACGCCGGCATGCTGCCAAACTACCTGCGGTCTCTCGCCCATCAAGCCTACCAGCGGCGCAACGAAGCACTGGCCGGGCTAACCACACCCGCCGCCATCGCCCACCGGCAACAATGGGTTCGCGAAACGTTCTGGAAGCTCACCGGCGGTGAGCCTCAACGAACACCGCTGAACGCCCGCGTCACCGGCGGCTTCGAACGCGAGCGGTATCGCGTGGAGAACGTGGTTTACGAATCACGGCCCGGGCTACACATCCCGGCGAATCTGTACATCCCGAAGTCTGGACGCGCGCCATATCCGGCGGTCCTTTTTCAGATGGGACACTCGCTGAACGGGAAGGCGTCGTCGTTGTATCAATACTGTTGCCAAGGGCTGGCCCAACTGGGGTTCCTGGTGCTGGCATTTGACCCGATGGGCCAGGGCGAACGCACTTACTATCCACGCTCCGGCGCCAATCTCACGCGCTTGCCCTCGGCCGACGACGAACACACCTTGCCCGGAAAGCAACTGATCCTCACCGGCGACACCAGCACTCGCCTTCAGGTTTGGGACGCCGTGCGGAGTCTCGACTATCTCGCGGGGCATCCTCTCGCGGACCCGAAGCGCCTGGCCTCCACCGGCAATTCCGGCGGCGGGACGCTCACCATGCTGCTGGCTGCCGTGGATTCGCGGCTCGCCTGCGCCGCCCCGGTATGTCCCAACACGGAAAATCTCGCCTGCGAGAACTACAACGCGCCAGGCTCAACCGACGATGCCGAGCAGAACTTTCTCGCATCCGGACCGCACGGGTTCGACCGTTGGGACACACTGTATCCGCTGGCGCCGAAGCCGCTGCTGGTGCTCGTAAGCGGAAAGGATTTCTTCGGCACCTACTCGCCGCGCTACCTCGAGAGCGGGCGGGAGGAGTTCGCGCGATTGAAGCGCGTGTACGAGATCCTGGGGCGCCCTGGCGACCTCGCGTGGCGCGAATCGCCTCTGCCCCACGGGCTGTCCTACGATCTGCGAATGGCCGTTTATGCATGGTTCCGGCGGCACCTGCAATCGATCGATGATCCGCTCGAAAACGAGCCCGGAGTCAGCGCTGAAAAAGACGAACTGCTCTACGCATCGCCCACCGGCAACGTGGTGCGCGATTTCGGCGGACTCACCCCGCTCAAACTGGCCCGACAGAACGCCGCCTCCATTACGACGCCCAGTGCGCCCCCGGATAATCTCGAGACTGTTCTGGGGCTGGACACCTTTCCCACGGCGGCGCCCAACGTGCTCGGCGTCACCGAATCCCGCAATGCGCGGATCCGAGCGCTGGACATCGGCTCGGCGCCCGGCGTTACGGTACCGGCGTGGGAGTTCGTGCCCAAACGCTCCGCAAACGATCGAACGCTTCTGCTCATTGAGCCCGGCGGCCGCAATGCATCCTGGAACGAAGACGGGCTCTGCCAGAATTTGGCCGGGCGAGGCTTCCGGGTGATCGCCTGCGATGTTCGCGGAATCGGCGATCTGCGGCCCGAGTTCCCGCGGCAATCGCCGGGCCACGCAACATCGCATCAGCGGGAAGAAGCCTTCGCCTGGGCGTCGCTGATGCTCGGCAAGACTCTGCTCGGGCAGCGCGTCGCCGAC
>JBGSME010000592.1:0-1639 GCA_041740335.1 Bryobacteraceae bacterium
CATAGCCGGCGACGGCTTCGCCCATCCCCACGTGCACGGAGGGCCCAAGCAGGCGCTTCTCCTGGTGTGCAGCGAAGTCGTCGACGGTTTTGCTCGTCACGGGTACCCGGTGTACTACGGGGCGCTCGGCGAGAATCTCACCGTCGCGGGCATCGATCCCCGATCCTTCCGTGCCGGCCAGCGCTACCGCATCGGCGGCGAAGTCATCATTGAGCTCACCAAACCGCGTGGCCCTTGTAGCGCCCTCGATGTCTACGGCGAGGGTTTTCGCTCGCTCGTCTATGACTCCCAGGTCAGAGCCGGCAATCCGCAGAGCCCAGCCTGGGGAAAGAGCGGCTTCTACGCATCCGTCGTCGAAGGCGGCATCATTCTGCCCGGAGCGCCCATCCGCCTGCTTGATCAACTCGTATGAGCTTGCGCATCGTGCCCGCCCGTTCCGAAGACACCGTGCTCATCCTCGAATTCATCCGCAAACTGGCTGAATACGAGAAAATGCTCGATCGCGTCGTTGCCACGGAAGACTCTTTGCGGCAGTGGCTCTTCGGACCATCCCCTGCCGCCGAAGCCGTCATCGCCCGCTGGGATGGCGAGCCCGCCGGCTTCGCGCTCTACTACACCACCTTCTCCACCTTCGCCGGCCGCCCCGGCATCTATCTCGAAGATCTCTACGTGGAACCCGCCCATCGCGGCCGCGGCATCGGTAAGGCTCTCCTCGCCCATCTCGCGCGCATCGCCACCAACGGCGGATACGCTCGCGTCGAGTGGGCCGTGCTTCATTGGAACGAACCAGCCATCGGATTCTATCGAAGCCTCGGTGCGGTGCCTATGGATCAATGGGCCGTCTACAGGCTCACCGGTGACGCCCTCGCCAATCTTGCCGTCTCGCAATGACCACACCCGCCCAGGAAATCGTAGCGATCGTCGACCGCGACAACAACATCGTCGGAAGCTCCACCCGTGCCCGCATGCGCGCCGAAGGCCTCTGGCACCGCGCCACCTACATCCTCGTCTTCAATTCCCAAGGGCAACTCCACGTCCAGAAACGAACTCGAACCAAGGATATCTACCCCGGCTGGCTCGATCCTGTCACCGGCGGCGTCGTCCTCCACGGCGAGACATACGAGCAATCCGCCCAACGCGAACTCGCCGAAGAGATGGGAATCACCGGCGTTCCCCTCGAACCCCTATTCGACTTCCCCTTCGAACAGGGCCTGGCAAAGGTATGGGGCCGCGCCTTCCGCTGCCTCTGGGACGGCGACATCCACCCGCAGCCCGAAGAAGTGGAATCCGTGCTCCTCATGACGCCCGCCGAAATTCTATCCACCCCGGAACGCTTCACCCCGGACGGCCTACTCGCAGTGCGCAAATCATCGCCACATTCCGAACCGCGGCCGTAAGGGAGCGCCCCCCCCACGCGAGACGCCTCAATCAATCACAAACAAAAAATATTCGTATCCCACTCAACCCAAACCCCTTACACAAACCGGGTTGCCCGCCTCCAACGCCCCCCAAGCTAAACTCGCGCCTGAACACCGGGATCGTCCCGCTGTCCCCAGGAAAGGAGAAAAAATGGCTTCGTTTTACGGACAAACCCAACTCGCAAACACCATAGCCCTCCCCAAATCAACAACATCCAGCC
>JBGSME010000593.1:0-3262 GCA_041740335.1 Bryobacteraceae bacterium
CTCGCCGGCACAACGGAGCTTGGGGGCGGCGAATCCTCACCTGCCTTCGGGGCGAGGCGCCCTGTGCCGGCTAGACAGACCAAGTTAGTGGATGCTAAACTAGCGGCTGCTAGCCTAGTGAGCACTAACCCCATGTCCGCCATACCCATCAAGACCCGAATGCCTGCCGCACAGCGTCGTGCGGCGATCGTTGAGACGGCGGTGGAATTGTTCTCGCAGAGCGGCTTTCGCGGCACGACCACGAAGCAGTTGGCGGCCGCGTGCGGGATCAGCGAACCGGTACTCTACCAGCATTTCGAGACGAAGCACGCACTTTATCACGCGATTCTTGAACGAAATTGCGGCGGCGAAGCCGCTCAGTTCATCGAACAGATGGAGCGCCTCAGCGCGGGAGAAGACAGCCGTGTATTTTTCACTTCTCTAGCAGGGGCGCTGCTTGACTGGTATGTGCAAGATCCGCGGTATGCCCGGCTGTTGTTGTTCAGCAATCTGGAAGGTCACGAACTGTCTGAGCTTTTTTACGAACAGCGGGTAGCGATCTTCTATGCCTGGGTGACACGGCATATTGAGCAGCAGATCCAGGCGGGGCGAATGAAGGTCATCGATCCTCTGCTGGCAGCGCGGGCGTTTGCCGGCATGATCGTGCATCAGGGAATGATCTTCGCCATTTACCGGCCCGGCGACCTTGCGGGCGAGCGGGATCATGTGGTCGAAACGATGGTAAATCTATTTCTCGGCGGTATTGAAGCATGAATCGAACCATTCTCCCGATGGCGCTGGCGGCCATCGTTCTCTATACAGGCTGCGCGGGCAGCGGGACAGCTCCTCAAGACAAGGCTGAAGCGGCCTCGAAACCAGCACCGGCGGTGATGGTGCAGACAGCCGCTGCCGAGCGGAAGCCGATTGACCGGACGGTGCATGCCACCGGGACGCTGTATCCGGACGAGACGGTAACGGTAAGTTCCGAAGTAGCTGGCCGGATCGCCACGATACGGGCCGATTTCGGGCAGCGTGTGAAGAAGGGCGATATTGTGGCCGAGCTCGACAAGACGGAGTTCAATCTACAGCTGGAGCGCGCGAAGGCATCGCTCGCCCAGGCGCTGGCTCGCTTGGGACTGACGCCCGATCAGGAGGACAAGAGTCCGGAGAACACGCCGGCGATTCGTTCGGCTCGGTCACAATACGAGGACGCGCTTTCGAAATATGAGAGCGGGAAGAAGCTGGTGGAATCCGGCGATATCGCGCGTGAGCGTTTCAGCGAACTGGAACATGCGGTGCGGGGCCGGAAGTCGGCTGTGGAGACGGCGGAATTCGAACTCCACACGCAGTTGGCTTCGGTGCAGGCGCTGAAGGCGGAGCGCGATCTTGCGGCCAAGCGGCTGCGGGACGCAACGGTGCGGGCGCCGTTTGACGGGGAAGTGGCGGAACGGATGGTGTCACCGGGGCAGTATACGAAAGACAATACTCCGATTCTGAGGCTGATCAAGACCTGGACGCTGCGCTTGCGCCTGGACGTTCCGGAAACGGCGGCGGCGGCGGTCCGTCCCGGAGCGAAGCTTGTATTCTCGACCGAAGCCGTCCCTGGGCGGACTTTCGCCGCCACGGTTACCCAACTCGATCCGTCGCTGAGCGCGGTCTCGCGATCGTTGTCGGCGGAAGCGCGGATCACTTCGGGAGACCAGGCGCTTCGCCCCGGGATGTTTGTGGAGGTGAGCCTGATTGTGGCGCGCGGGGAAATGGTCACTGTGATCCCCAACGACGCCGTGTACACGATCGCCGGCCTGAGCAAGGCGTTTATGATCCGGGAGGGCAAGGCGGCCGAAGTACGGTTCCAGCCGGGCCAACAGGTGGACGGTTGGACGGAGGTTTCAGGCGGTGGGATCCCGGATGGCACGCCGGTGGCCACGAGCAACATCGCTTTACTTACGGACGGCTTGGCCGTGACCGCATCGCCGGCGGCAGGCAGGTAGCGAACCCATGCAAAAACTCGCACGTATCTGCGTAGAGCGCCCGGTGTTTGCCACCATGCTCATTTTGTTCCTGGTGGTGCTTGGCCTCGATTCGTACCGAAAGCTTGGCGTCGACTTTTTTCCCAAAGTCGAGTTTCCGATGGTGACGATCACGACGACGCTACGCGGGGCGGCGCCGGAGGAGGTGGAATCACAGGTTACGAAACGTATCGAAGAGGCGGTGAATACGGTCAGCGGCATTGACGACTTGAGTTCGGTGTCCGCGGAGGGAACGTCGCTGGTGACGGTGCAGTTCGTCCTCGAAAAGGATCCGGACGTAGCGGCGCAGGAGATCCGGGATAAAGTGGCGCGGATCGCCGGGCAGTTGCCCGAAGATGCCGATCCGCCGATTGTGGACAAGCTGGCGACCGATGCGTCTCCGGTGCTGAACCTGGTGGTATCGAGCCCGCGCGATCTGCGCGAGACGACGAAACTGGTGGACGATCGGATCAAGAAGAATCTCGAATCGCTTCCGGGCGTTGGCCAAGTGCGCTTTCTTGGCGAGCGAATCCGGCAGATCCAGGTGAATCTCGACCCGAGCCGGAGCTTTGCCTACGGATTGAACGTGGATCAGATCCGTACCGCGCTTGGAGCGCAAAACGTCGAAATTCCGGGTGGACGGATCCAGCAGGGCGCGCTGGAAACGTCGATCCGCACGCTGGGGCGCATCGAGAAGCCGGCTGACTTCGGTCGCGTGATCGTTGGAACAAGAAACGGTTCGCCGGTGCGGATCCACGATATCGCCGATGTGGTGGACGGCTTTGAAGAACCGCGCTCGCTGGCGAGGCTCGATGGCAAACCGGCGGTGGTGCTCGAAATCCGAAAGCAATCCGGCACCAATACACTGTCGGTGATTCAGGCCGTGAAAGCGCGCGTGGATGAACTGCGGCCGTTGCTGCCGTCCGATTTTGAGTTTGCGTATACGCGCGACCAGTCGCTGTTTATCTCGGAAGCCTTCGACGCGGTTGAGGAGCATCTGGTGTTGGGCGGCGTGCTGGCGGGATTGATTGTGCTGTTGTTCATGCGCAACTGGCGTTCGACGCTCATCGCCGCGGTGGCCATTCCCACTTCGATCATTTCCACCTACACGCTGATGTACATGATGGACTTCACGCTCAACCAGATCACGATGCTCGGGTTGGTGCTGATGGTGGGTATCGTGATTGACGACGCGATCGTTGTTCTCGAGAACATTTTCCGTTTCATGGAGGAGAAAGGGCTCTCCCCGGTGGAGGCTGCAATCGAGGGGACGC
>JBGSME010000594.1:0-5643 GCA_041740335.1 Bryobacteraceae bacterium
CGGCTTCATTTCACGCCGACTTACTCGTCTTGGCTCAATCAGGTCGAGATCTGGTTCGGACGCCTCGAACGCGAAGTGATTGCGCGCGGAGTCTTTCATTCGGTCGCCGATCTGGCCAGAAAGTTGATGCGATTCATTCGCTCCTACTCCAAGGTCGCACGTCCGATCAAGTGGAAATACAATGACCCGTCACGGCGCATCGCATGCTAACGAACTCGCTGCGACGGGCCACTAGGCGCCCCCCATGCGGATTGTGTCCTGATCGCCAGCGCCACCGAGATCGTCCACGCTCTCGGACTCGGGCGCTTTCAGGCCTGGCTGCACGCGGCCCAAATTCGCCGGCGATGGTTCGAACGCCGAAATCGATGGCCTCGTCCGCCAGACCCTCGCCGATGCCGGTAGCATCTGCTACGTCTTCCACTTCGAACGCGCCCTTCGGCGAACGCTTCGCCGCTGGCTCGAACATAGAGCGCCCGCAAATGATTTCCCTCGAACCCAATTCCCTCGCCGGCGTCTGGACCGGCATCCGCCGCATCGCCTCCGCTTGCGGCGCCGTCGAACAACGCGAGCAGCTCATCGCCAACATGCGCCATCGCATGGAATCCATTGGCCCGGCCGCTCCCGCCGTCCGGCCCCGCGTCGCCTGTATCGAATGGATGGAGCCGTTGATGCCCGCCTGCAACCTCTTCACGCACCCGGCGAGCACTCCCCGCCCATGACTTGGGAATCGCTCCGAGACTCCGCTCCCCGCGTAATCGCTGGGATGCCCTGCCGCTTCGACATCGCCGCCATCAGGAGGGATTTGCGCTTCCTCTCGGACCGCCCCCGGCCGGAGTGCGCGGGCCATGCCCATCTAACGACCACTGAAAATCAGCCCAGCCTTGCCGAACTTCCAGGCGCTCGCCACTGAGGGCGGACACAGAAAGTCGATCGTGCACCCGCCGCACAGTCAGTCACAAATCGAAAACAATTGCAATCCAAAGATTCAAGACAACTTCGAAGTCCCGGGTTTGCAGAACCCTTGACACACCATACGACAATATCGATCGCAAGCTGTCACCGGCACAGCTCTTTGAAATCTGAATATCGCACACGGAATATGGAGGGACGAAGCCATCGAAAGTCGGGCCGAAAATGTTGATAATAAGATACTTATGCTCCTTTGAGATTGGCTTCGTTTCCCTGCCGAACCCATTGCCACCCAAGCGCAACACACCGCCTCACTCCAGACAACCACAGGATCTTCCAGTGCGCCGTGGCATACGAAACGGCCTCTCGGCTGCGCGCCTCTCCATTCGAAAGTTGCATCGCCAGGCGGTAACCGTGCCAGGCAACTTGACACCGATCCTGTCCATCGGCTAAGCTCATCAATTGTAGTCCCTACCTGGGAGTATTCTGTCCTATGAAAACCCTTGTTCCGCTGGCTGGTACGATCACTCGTAAGTGGCATGTTGTAGATGCCAATGGCGCTGTCTTAGGCCGTGTGGCCTCCGAGGTGGCCCGTCTTCTCATGGGCAAACATAAGCCCACGTTCACTCCGTACCTCGATACCGGCGACCACGTCATCGTCATCAACGCGGAAAAGGTCAAGCTCACCGGCAACAAAGAACGCGACAAGATCTATCGCCGCCACAGCGGCTATCCCGGCGGCCTCAAGGAAGTGCCCGCATTCAAAATGCGCGCCACCCGGCCCATCCGCATGGTCGAATTGGCCGTCTCCGGTATGCTGCCCAAGACGAAGCTGGGTAAGCAGATGTACCGCAAGCTCAAGGTTTACGCGGGCAAAAATCACCCGCACTCGGCGCAGCAGCCAGTGGCGCTCGAGATCCAAAGTTGAAGTTATAGCCATAAGGAGTTGGTCACCGAGTGCCAGCATTAGTTCAGAATTTGGGAACCGGCCGCCGCAAGAGAGCGGTGGCCCGCGTATTTTTGCGGCCCGGCCAGGGCACCATTACTGTCAACCGCCGGCCGGTTGAGCAGTATTTTGCTCTCGAAGCCGCGCGGAGTCTCGTCCGCCAGCCGCTTCTAGCCACCGAAACCGCCGATAAGTTTGACGTGCTCATCACCACCCACGGCGGTGGTAGCGCCGGTCAGGCCGGTGCAATCCGCCTTGGCATTGCCCGCGCTCTCGTCGACTTCAATAGCGAACTCCGGCCGCGCCTCAAGGAACTTGGTTTCCTTACCCGCGACCCGCGTCAGCATGAACGCAAAAAGTACGGCCAGAAGGGCGCCCGCAAGCGCTTCCAGTTTTCCAAACGCTAGTTCGGCCCTGCTTTGCTCACCCGACTTTTCCTCCTGCGCCGGCCCGCAAATCTCGCTTTGGACCGCGGGCCGGTCGCTCACCAATCTTTCCCTAACCCGAACAAGGAGGCAATTTGCCGTCGATTTCGATGAAAGAATTGCTCGAAGCAGGCGTTCACTTCGGGCACCAGACCAAGCGCTGGAATCCAAAGATGAAAGAGTACATCTTTGGCGAACGCAACGGGATCTACATTATCGATCTCCAGAAGACCCTCAAACTCTTCAAAGACGCCATGCGTTTTGTCGCCGAACAGGCCTCTCAAGGCAAGACAGTCATGTTCGTCGGCACCAAGCGCCAAGCTCAGGAAGCCGTCGCCGAAGAAGCCACTCGCTGCAACATGTACTACGTCAACCAGCGCTGGCTCGGCGGCCTGCTCACCAATTTCACCACTGTTCAAAAATCGATCAAACGGTTGAAGGAACTGGACTCCCTCGCCATCGAGTCCCAGTGGGAAGGCCGTAGCAAAAAGGAAATCGGCCGCCTCGATCGCGAACGCAAGCATCTCCAGGCCAACCTTGCCGGCATCCGCGACATGCCCACCCTTCCCGACATTCTTTTCGTCATCGATTCGAATAAGGAAGGCATCGCCGTTTCGGAAGCCCGCAAACTTGGTATCCCCGTCGTCGCCATCGTCGACACCAATTGCGACCCCGAGTTCGTCGATTATGTCATTCCCGGCAACGACGACGCTCTTCGCGCCATTCGCCTCTTCACCAACAAGATCGCCGAAGCTTGCGTCGAAGGCCGCGCCCTCGCCACCGAGCACGACTTCACCGCCGTCGTCACCGAAGAACCCGGCATCGAGGAGTCGTCCGAGTATAGCCAGTACTTTGAACCCCAATACGCCGAAAAGCTCATGAGTGAGAGCATCATCGACGAGGACCTCTCCAATCTCAACATCCCAAGAAAAGCCCAGATCGAAGCGACTAAGGACTAACCTCCTCTCGCTCTCGCGGCTCATATTCCGGGGCGCCCAGCCCGGCGCCCCATTTTCGACAAGGCAGGAGTGTCATGGCAGATATCAGTGCAGCACTAGTGAAACAGCTCCGCGATAAAACCGGAGCCGGCATGATGGATTGTAAGAAGGCCCTTGAGGAGGCTGGCGGACAGCTTGCCGAGGCCGAAGTCGTTCTTCGCAAGAAGGGCATCGCCTCGGCCGCCAAACGTCAGTCCCGGGCGGCCCGCCAAGGCGCAGTCGGCACCTATATCCACCCAGGCAGCCAGTTGGGCGTCATGATCGAGGTCAATTGCGAAACCGATTTCGTCGCTCGTACCGATAAGTTCCAGGATCTCGTTCGGGACCTCGCCATGCAAGTCGCCGCCGCCGATCCCAAATACCTGCGCCGCGAAGAAGTTCCCGCCGAAGTGCTCGAAAAGGAAAAGGACATCGCCGCGCAGCGTGCCCGCAACGAGGGCAAGCCCGAAAAGGTCATCGAGAAGATCGTCGAAGGCCGCCTCGCGAAATACTTCGAAGAGGCCTGCCTCATGGATCAGCCCTTCATCAAAGACAATACCACCACCGTTGACCAGCTCCTCAAGGCCAACATCTCCGCCCTTCAGGAGAATATGCAGATCGCCCGGTTCGTGCGCTTCAAGGTCGGCGAAACCGCCGCCGCTGCCGAAGAGCCCGCTGCCGAGTAGCGAACCTGCATGGCCAAGTACGAACGTGTTCTGCTCAAAATCTCCGGCGAGGTGCTCGCCGGTGAGAACCGCTTTGGCCTTGATGCCCCCCGCGTGGATGCTCTCGCCGCCGAAGTAGCCCAGGTTGCGCGCACAGGCGTCCAGATCGGTCTCGTCGTCGGCGGCGGCAACTTCTTTCGCGGGGTCGCCGCCGCGGCCAAAAAGATGGATCGTGTTTCGGCGGATCACATGGGCATGCTCGCCACCGTCATCAATGCCCTGGCCCTCCAGGATGCGCTGGAAAAACAGGGCATACCCACCCGCGTCATGACCGCCATCGAAATGCATCAGGTCGCCGAGCCCTACATTCGGCGGCGCGCCATCCGTCATCTCGAAAAGGGCCGTATCGTTGTGTTCGCCGCCGGTACCTCGAATCCCTATTTTTCCACCGATACCGCCGCTACTCTTCGCGGCCTCGAAATCCACGCCCAGGTCGTCGCCAAGGCCACTCGCGTCGATGGCGTTTACGACAAGGATCCGCTTACCCACTCCGACGCGATCCGCTATGAAGAGGTCAGCTACAATGAGATCCTCACCAAGTCCCTCAAGGTCATGGACGCCTCCGCGGTCGCTATGTGCCGCGACAACCAGATGCCGATCCTTGTTTTCAATCTCAACACCCATGGGAATATAATGCGAATGGCGATGGGCGAAAAGGTAGGGACCGTCATCCGTTAGCCGGTCCGCCCCACCACGCCTCAAATTCATTCGTTTCGGGAGCTCTTCGAATGGTCAAAGAAATCGAAACAACCGCAAAGATCAGAATGGAAAAAGTGCTCGAAGACATGCAGCACGCCATTGCCTCCATCCGCACCGGCCGCGCCAATATGAGCCTGCTCGACGCTATTCGCGTCGACTACTACGGCACACCCACTCCGCTGAACCAGGTGGGCACCCTGCACGTGCCGGAGCCCAGCATGATCACCATCCAGCCCTGGGATGCCTCCATCATTGGCGCAATCGAGAAGGCGATCCGCACTTCCGACCTTGGCCTCAATCCCCAGAACGACGGCAAGCTCATTCGCATTCCTATCCCGCCGCTTACCGAAGAGCGCCGCAAGGATATGGTGAAGCATCTCCACAACGTGGCCGAAGATCACCGCGTTGCTCTTCGCAACATCCGCCGCGACGCCAACGAGGCAATTAAGAAGCTTCTCAAGGACAAAACCATCAGCGAGGATGACGACCGCCGCGCTCACGACGACGTCCAGAAACTCACCGACGCTCACATCCAAAAACTCGACATGGCCTCCAAGGCCAAGGAAAAAGAAGTCCTCGAGTTCAAGTAAGCACGCCGTATTTTGGGAACAAGCCGGCAGCTCCTGGTGTCCATACCGCCAGGAGATGCCAGCCCATGTTTGAAACCGCGAATCTGCAACCCAACACACGCACCAGCCGTGCTTCCACGATCGCTATCTCGACTGCGCTCCAGATCGCCGTCGCCGCCGCCGCCCTGCTCTATCCCCTACTCCACATCGAGCCCCTGCCCAGGCCCGAACTTCGCCGTGCCCAATTACACCATCGGCCTGTCGTCGAGCTCGTTCCCGTGCAAGCCTCCGCGCAGCCGGCAACGTCCGCTGCCGTGCCCGTCCCAGCGCTTGCTCCGCACGTCTGGACGCCTCCGCGCTCAGTTCCCGCGGGCATTCCTACCCTCTTCGACC
>JBGSME010000595.1:0-4820 GCA_041740335.1 Bryobacteraceae bacterium
GCGCCACTCCGCTGGTTACCTCGGCCACCAGCGCCGTCGTCACAGCCGGCACCGTATAGGTTAGCTTTCCCGATCCTGCATTGTTCACCTTCATCGCAGCTCTCGCAACTCCGCGATTGCAGGGATCAGTTGCCAGAAAAACCGCATTCGAATCCGGGACGAGAATCGGATAGTCGAAAAGCCTCCCGATCGGAATATCGATCAGGCCGGATTCCGACGTCGCAAACATCCGCTCGCCGTCGGCGGTACCAAGAACCTTGCCCAGCACACTTTCCGGCATGCGCAGGCCAAGGCGCGCCATCAGATTCTTTGCGCTCATTACGATCAGCGCCTCGGAAAGCGGACGGCTGTTCGGCGCGCCGGTTTGCACGTTGAACGCTGCGTAAACCGTTGACCCGTCGAAGGAAAACGCGCTGCCACCGAAATTGTTCTGGATATTAATGGCAGGGTTCAGCGTTTGATTCGCATTCCCCTGCGCCACCACAAACGGATAGTTCGCGGTGTTCACCTGCCCGATGACATTCAACGAGCCCAGATCGTACAGCGTCGAACCTGCCATGAACTTTGTCCCATCCGGCGACACGGCCAGCACCGTCGATTGCCCCGTTACCGTCCGGTTCCGAAGCACCGTGCCCGAGGCCGACTCATACACGAACAATGTCGTTTGCGCGTTGTTGGCGCGTTGGTTGATCGCCACCATGCCGATGATGAACTGGCCGTCCGGAGTCCGCAGCAACCGGCCGGGAAAGGCCGTGGTCGGCCGCCCGATGAATACCGCCGGCAGGGGCTGCGGCGTATTGATCGGCGGCGGGGCGGCCACCGGAGATAACTGGGAACCGGCGTCGAGCGAGCGGTCAAACAACAACAAAGTATTGAGCGCATTGTTCGCCCCGGAACCCTGGGTGGTAATGAGCACCCGTCCGTCGGCGCCTACTTCCACGCCTTCCGGCTTCGCCGGCAGACTCACCGTCTGCGCAACCCGATCTCCGTCCAGGTCGACGACGCTCAAGGATCCCGCCGAAGCGTTGGTGACGTACAGGAACCTTCCGTCCAACGACATCGCCGCCGATGACGGGAAGCTTCCCACCTCGATCGAGCCGCTCACTTGCCCGGTGGCGTAGTTGTATATCGCCACCCGGTTGGCTCCGGAATTCACCGCGTAGATCCGCTGCCGCTGTTCATCGAGGATCAGGTCACTCGGCTGGCCGCCGAGGGACACCACCTTCCCAAACTTAGCTCCGGGAATGGTCTGCAGTTGGACCCCCTGCCCCCACAGCGCCGCGCCCCCAACCAAAAACGCGATCGAAAGATGAAGACATTTTTCCCAATTGAAGATAGACATATCCCTACTAGTTCAAAACCGGCGGAGGGCCTTCTTGTTTCGGGAGCTTTCGATCCTTGACTGAACTTAACAGTATTGAGCTCGCTTAACCTGCCTCGCATTGCCTTGGCGGGTGGCGGCAAAATAGCTCTACGGCGAACGACCGGACGTCTTACTCTGCCGCCCGAACCGTTACCACCACCGGATCGCTCTTGGTCGCCTCCGCCAGGCCCCGCACCTGGACCACATATTGACCAGGCCGCAAATCGTCGGGAATCTGCGCGGTGATCTGCGTCGGAGACGTCTGCAGCAGCTTCAGGGGAACATCGCTCATCGTCACGCAAGCCCCGCCCAACACCGTCGGCAGCGGAACCTGGTCGGCCGTCGCGATCACGCCAAGGTTGTCGCCGGAAATCGTCACGAACGCACCCGGACCGAACGTAGTGTTGCCACTATTCGCGTTGAGCACGCCGCGGCTTCCGCGCGCAATCTCCGGTCGCGCCGGCGCTCCGTTTATCGCCAACGGAATCACCGTGAGCCCGGAAAGGGAAATCAGGTAAGCCGTCCCCTTTTCATCCACCACCATTTGCCGCGCAGCCACTTGGATCCGCTGCGTCCGCAGGGCCACGCGTGGCGGATTCTCCGGCGCGATCGCCACCACGGACTCAGCGCCCGTCGCCACGTCCACCATCTCAATGGTCGGGCGGCTGTCGTCCCGCGTCGCCGAAGTCAGGTTCTGCCGCACGGGCAGCGTCATCCGCACCAATTGACGGTCCGACATCGCGTAGACCTGCGCTACGTGCCGCGTTCCCGTACTTACCGTCGTCTGCGTCGGCGGCAACCCGGGACGCGCCGGAGGTCCAAATTGAATCGCACCCGGCCGTTCGGCTCCGCCCACGACAGCTAGGGACGGGCTCAGAATCAACCCGTTCACCGCGAAATAGGATCCGTTGGGCGCTCCCGCCGCCGGCCCATAGTAGCTCTGAATCGGATTTTGCGCGATTGCCCGGCCGACAGTGAAAGAATCGGCCAGCGCATCGTATAAAAATGCATTGCCGTTCCCGGCCAGCGCCACCAGATACTCGCCGCCCGGCGTCTGTGCGTAGGAATACTGTGCCGGGGTCGGAAGGGTGGTTGTGGTTGGATTCGCCGGATTGATGATCGGGCTCGCCGGGCGCGGCGACGCCTCATTGCCGATCACACGCCACAATCCTCCATTCGACATGATGAACTGCAAACCCGTCAGGCTCATCCCCAGCGCCATGGGACGAACTACGGCTTGATTGCCTGGCCGCGGGATCGGCGGAAACTGGACCTCAGAGATGGTTCGCCGGGTATCCAGATCGACGATGCTGATTGACTCCCCGCCACTGTTGCCAACATACAGTAAGCTCCCGTCGAGCGACATCGCCATCGAGCGTGGCAACTGTCCCACCTCGATCGGCTCAATCAATTTCTGCCGCCGGATGTCGAAAACCTCGAGCCGGTTGTAGCCGGCATTGGAAATGTACACCCGCTGGCGCTGCTGGTCGAGCACCAGTTCATGCAGCCCTTCATTGGTATTCAGGCTCGTCTCGATCGGATGAACGATCCCTCGCTGGTCGTCCTGGCGGAAATTCATGTACACCTGGACCCGGTTCGGGAAATTCACCGCCTCGGCCGAATTCAACGTCACAGGGATCCCGATCCCGTTGTTCCCGAAGGCAGCGCCGGTCCCGGTAAACACGTTCGTTCCCGGCTGGCGCACAACATTCGTCCGCCCGGGCTCCATCACGAACCGGACCGTGGTCGGTACCACTCCGGTGTCGATCTCGTTGATCAGGGCCGTCGTCGCCGCCGGCACCGTCATCGTCAGCCTGCCCGCGCCGATGTTGTTCACTTTCAGTTCGGCCCTCGCAATTCCGCGGTTGCATGGATCGTTGGCGAGGAAAACCGCGTTCGATTCCGGCATCAGGATCGGATACTCGAACAGCCGCCCCATCGGCAGTTGGATCAACCCGGATTCCGACGCCGCAAACACCATCTCGCCGTCCGGAGTCACCAGCATCTTGCCGAGAATACTCTCCGGCATTCGCAACCCAAGCCTCACAGAGAGGTTTTTCGCGCTCCCCACTACCAGGGCCTCCGACAAAGGTCTTGAATTCGGCGCGCCGGCCTGGACGTTGAACGCCGAATACAAGGTCTTGCCGTCTGGAGCGAATACGCTTCCGCCAAAATTGTTCTGGATGTTGATGTTCGGATTGAATGTCTGGTTCGGGTTATTTCCCTGCGCCACCACGAACGGGTAGTTGGCCGTGTTCACCTGGCCAATTACATTCAAAGTGCCCATATCGTAGAGGGTAGATCCGGCCATGAACCTCGTCCCGTCCGGCGAGACTGCCAGCACCGTCGACTGCCCGGTCACCGTCCGGCTGCGCAACACCGTCGCCGACGCTGCTTCATAAACGAATAACGTCGTCTGCGCGTTGTTGGCTCTCTGATTGATCGCCACCATGCCGACGATGAATTGTCCATCCGGTGTCCGAATCAACCGTCCCGGAAACGCCGTGGACGGCCGTCCGATGAAAACAGCCGGCAGCGGCTGCGGCGTGTTGATCGGCGGCGCCGACGACACGGGCGTCAACTGCGACCCCGCGTCAAGCGAAGGATCGTAAAGCAGCAGCGTGTTCAAGGCATTGTTCGCGCCGGAACCCTGCGTAGTGATCAGCACTCGCCCGTCAAAACCAACTTCCACGCCCTCCGGTTTGGCGGGCAGACTGATCGTTCGCGCCACCCGGTCTCCGTCGAGATCGATCACACTCACCGATCCCGCCGAAACATTGGTCACGTACAAAAACCGGCCATCCATCGACATTGCCGCCGACGAGGGAAAGCTGCCTACTTCGATCGACCCTGTCACCTGCTCGGCTTCGTAGCTGTAGATCCACACGCGGTTGGCCCCGGAACTTACCGCATAGATCCGCTTCCGCGCTTCGTCCAAAATCAGATCGCCTGGCTGCCCGCCCAATGAGACGGCCTTGCCAAACTTCGCCCCTGGTATGGTCGAGAATTGCGCGCCGGCGCCACCCTGCGCCAACAACGCCGGCGTCGCCGCCAATATCCAAAGCGCGAGCGTGCCCGGAAGCCGATAAGTGAAGAATCTCATTTGCAGCCTGTTTCGAAACTCTGTTAATCTAGAACCCGATCTAGGCCTAGTATGTTTCGTTTCGTTAATTTGTGCAACTGACGCTCGCGGAAAAAAACGCAACACTCCATGAACACTCGGGTTGAGTCTACTGCAGGGTCGAACTTGCTGGTCCGAAATGTCACTCGTCAAACAATTCTGTGTGATCGCGGTTTGGTCGCCGACACCAGTGAAAAGCGGCGGACAGGCCTATTGCGGCACCAGTCTCTCCCGGAAGGAGAGGGGCTCTGGATTGCGCCCTGCGAAGGGGTCCATACCTTCGGCATGAATTTCCCCATTGACGTCGTCTACCTCAGCAAGAAGAAAGTCGTCTTG
>JBGSME010000596.1:0-5822 GCA_041740335.1 Bryobacteraceae bacterium
CAACCCGGACCGCATGGACGCCGAGATGGAAGACATCGCCGCTACCCTCGCCGCCACCCGCCCCACCGCCGTCAATCTCTTCTGGGCGATCGATCGCATGAAGACGCTCTACGCTTCTCTGCGCGGCCAAAACGTCGCCGCCATCCGGACCCGCCTCATCGCAGAAGCCAGCCAAATCAAGGAAGAGGACATCGCCATCAATCGCGAAATTGGCCGCCATGGCGCGGTTCTCGTTCCCGACGGCAAAACCGTCCTCACCCACTGCAACGCCGGCGCACTCGCCACCGCCGGCTACGGAACCGCCCTCGGCGTCATCCGCGCCGCCGTCGAAGCCGGCAAGAAGATCGACGTGTTCGCCGACGAAACCCGCCCGTTCCTCCAAGGCGCACGCCTCACAGCGTGGGAGTTGCAGGAAGACGGAATCCCGACTACGATCATTACCGATAATATGGCCGGACATTTTCTTCGCTCCGGCCGCATCGGCTGCGTCGTCGTCGGAGCCGATCGCATCGCCGCCAACGGCGACGTCGCCAACAAGATCGGCACTTACTCCGTGGCAGTCCTCGCCAAGGAAAACGGCGTCCCATTCTACGTCGCCGCCCCCATCTCCACCCTCGACCTGACTCTCGATTCCGGCGACGGCATCCCGATCGAACAGCGGCCCGAAACCGAAGTAACCGAAGTCTTCGGAGTCCGCGTCGCCCCCGCCGGCATCCGCATCGAAAACCCCGCCTTCGACATCACGCCGGCCAGATACGTAACCGCGATCATCACGGAGCGCGGCGTCGCCCGCGCCCCATACGAGCAGTCCCTCAAGTTCTAGTAAAAGAACTTGATCCCCAACTGGATCTGCCGCGGATACCCGTTCTGCGTCGAAGCCTGGCTCGGGAACAGCGTCGCAAAGTTCGGCGAGTTCGGATTCGTGTTGAAGCTCTCATTGCGGCCGAAGAAGAAATAGTTAGTCGCATTGAACGCCTCGATACGGAACTGCACCCGGATCCGTTCAGTGATCTGCGTCATCTTCGACAACGAAATGTCCGTGTTGAACAGAGTCTGCTTCCGGATCTGCCCGGCGCGAAACGGCGTCTGTCGCGGCGCGTAGTCCGCGGTCATCATCCACGCGTATGTGGACGGATCGGTGCCGCACCCACGCGCGATACTGAACGGCTGCGCAACAACACGACCATCGTTGAACTGTCGTAGGACGCACGGATTGTATCCCTTCACCTGATGCGCCTTCCAATCGATGTTCCCGGTCCAGTCGCCCCCAACAGTCCGCGGATCACGGAGTTGCACCACGTTGCTCGGCATGTTCATCGGCTCACCGGACCCGATCTGCGTATACGTGCTGATCTGCCAGCCGCTGATCAACTTGCTCATGAAGCCGCTGGAGCCGGACGCGAACGTCTGCCCCTGCCCAAACGGAAGCTCGTACACCGTATTGAACTTGATGAAGTGCGGCCGGTCCAGGAAGTACAACCCCTGTTGCATAACGCCGGCATAAGGATCGTTATAACCTTCGCGCTCCACCATTTTACTCAGCGTGTAATTCGCCAGAAGAGTCAGATTCCGGCCCATCCGGACGTTGTAGTTGATCTGCATCGAGTTGTACCATATGTTCGATTCGCCCCGGCCCCGTTCATTGAGGTTGCCGGAGAATTGCGGGAACGGCCGGTTGATCTGGAATCGGCTGACATTCGCCGCCGTGAACATTCCTGTCCCGCGGAATGCCTCAATGCCGCGGAACGGATTCGGCACCTGCGCGTTGCAGAAGCCCGGGCTCCCACCCTCCAGCAGATTACACTGCCGCCGGAAATCCAGCGAGGGAATATTGAGATCCCGTGTCGTATTTGCATTCCTGGTCCGGCTGCCGACGTAGGATATCTCGATCGTGCTGGAGTTGCTCACCTGCCGCTGGAAACCGACGGAGAACTGGTGCACATACGGAATGCGCATCCCCGGGTTGTACCAGTTAAAATTGCGGCCGACGAAGGTCAGCGGACCTTGCGACGATCCAATCGGCTGCGCGATCCCCGACGGATACGGATTCGAAAGCAGGTTCGGCTGCAGCGTGCGCCCGCCGTCGAGCGTCGCCACCAGCGGCGTGCTCGTCGAGAATCCCGTCGTCTGCAGGAAGTCGTTGGTTGGGTTCATATTGTACAAACCGTAGCCGCCGCGTAGGACGAGTTTGTCGGTCACCGCATAGGCCGCCCCGATGCGGGGCTGCCAGTTGTTCAAATCTTTGTCGCCGGCGATGCGAGGGTTGCCGCCGACTCCGGCGAATTCCAGTCCCCCAGCGAGGTTCCGCAACTGCGGATACTGCGTCAGCATCGCCGCGGGAATCTGCTGCGATAGCGGTGAAGCCACCGTGGTATTGAAGCCCCGGTTTAGCCGGTCGTACTTCTCATCCGGCGCCAGATTGTAGTCATAACGAAGGCCGAGATTCAAAGTAAGCTTCCGCGAAACCTTCCAGTCATCCTGGAAGTACGGCGCGAAGTACCATTGCCGGAAAAACGGGAACAACGGATAGTTGGAAGACCCGGCCACTCCGCCCAGCAGGAACGACGCATACGCGTCGCCTGCATTGGGTCGGGCCTGATTCCACAGATCCTGCGTCCATCGCGTCTCACCAGTGAACTGCAGGATATTGCCGGTGTTTTGTTGGATGAAGTGCATCCTTCGCCAATCGATGCCGAACTTCAGCGTGTGGGCGCCAGCGATCTTGGTGATGTTGCTGGCCAAGTTGTAGCTGTTGGTGATATTGATCGATTGGCTGCGCCCGAGCGAGGAGTAACCATTGAAGTCCCATCGGCCAAAGTAGACCGGACTCGGCAGGCTGCCGATAAGCGAAGCCGGCAATCCGAGTTTGGTGAGGTCGAAGTTTTCATTCCCCCGCCCGAATCCCTTCTCTGTGAAGCGATTGTTGGAAGCGCGAATATTCACCACCGTAGTCGGTGACGCGGTCCACACCCAGTCAAGCACATAAGCATCGTTGATCCGCTGGAAAGGCTGCTGCCCGCTCATTGCCGGACCATCGCAGACGCCGTTGGTACACCGGTTCTCCGTGCGATCGTTCGAAGCATGCCGGAAATAACTCCGGTGGTTGTCGCCGATATTGAAATCGAACTTCAGGATCAAATTGTAGAAGTCGTCCGTCGCCGGATACTCCGGATTCAACAGGTTCTGCGTTGAGTAGCGCACTCCCGAAGTCGACGCATTCGGCAGTGGCATGAATTGCGTCACCGCCCGCGCTACCGGATCGATGCGGCTGGCCGGAATCACGTTGCCTGGAAACTGTGACCGAATCGGATCGCCGTTGGCCGCAAACCGCGTCGTCGCCGGATCGAAAATGTTGATCTGCTGGCCTTGCGCCGTACGGAGCCTGCTGAAGTCGCCGTTGCGCATCTCAGGTTCTGGATAGGCGTTCCGCAGAAACTGAGGCCATAGCTCGTAGTAGCCTTCGTAGCTGCCCAGATAGAAAGCTTTGATCTTGCCGTCTTTAGAGAATAAGCCCGGGATCGTCATTGGACCGTCGAACTGGAACCCATACTGGTCCAGGCGGTGCCCCGGCCGCTCCGCCCCAACCGCGTTGTTCTGGAAAGTATTCGCGTCGAGAAATCTTCGGCGAAGAAATTCCCATCCCGTAACGTGATGTCGGTTGCTCCCGCTCTTGAGCACCACGTTGAACACGCCCCCGCCCGTCTTGCCGTACTGCGCGTCGTAGCTGTTCTGCTGCACGCTGAATTCCTGAACCGCATCCACAATCGGCACATACGCGATATTGTTATTCCCAAGCTGCGCATTGTTCGGCGCGCCGTCGAGAAAGAACTCGTTGTTCGACTGCCGTCCTCCGTTCACCGACCATTGCGCGATTGCCCCGTTATCGAACGGCCGTTGCCAGATAGCCGCCCCCCGGAACGTCACCCCCGACATCATCGCTCCGAGCATGAAAGGATTGCGCGAATTCAACGGCAGCTCTGAGACTTGCTTCGTGTTGATCACGGCAACTCGGCTCGCCGTCTGCGTCTCGAGCAGCGCCGATTCAGCAGTGACTGTGACCGATTCCGACAAAGCGCCCACTTCGAGCGTCACGTCGATGCCGGCGATCTGTCCCACTTGCAGGGTGACGTTCTCCCGGTTGAACGTCTTGAAGCCATTCGCCGTCACCGTGATCGTAAAAACCCCAGGTCGAAGAAACGGTATGCTGTACGTGCCGCCGGCGTCGGTCTCGGCAGCGGATGTTTCGTTGTTGGCCGTATTAACCGCCTGGACGCGCGCACCCGGAATCGCGGATCCGCTGCCGTCAAGCACACGTCCCGAAATCGTGGCGCGGAACTCCTGGCACCACGCGGCGGCGGCGAGGACAAGGAACAGACAGAGACGATCAAGCTTCATGGCTAACCTCCAAGACCTGAAGCATTAAAATTACTACTTTGATGAATCTTTGTCAATAAAAATACTCGCACCCAGTGCTCGCCATAAAAGTGGTGGCTTCGTCGGAAATCAGGCGAGTCGAGGAAATCCGAGCGGCACACCTGGGCGCCACTGCAACGGATCATCAAAACGACGCCGGCGCCGCCCCGATCGAATCGGAGCGGCGCCGGTGCAGGTGCCAGAAGTCTGCTTGCGATTTACCAGTAGGCTTTAAGCCCCAACTGAATCTGCCGCGGGAACGTGTTCTGGTTCGACACCGTCGACGGAAACACCGTCCCGAAGTTCGGATTGTTCGGATCCGTGTTGAAGTTGTCGCGCCCGAAGTAATTGTGATTGAAGATATTGAACGCTTCAATCCGGAACTGGATCCGCAGCCGTTCGGTGATCTGCGTGGTCTTGTTCAGCGACGCATCCATCGTGAACGCATGGTGCTTCCGGATCTGGCCGGAACGCGCCGGTGTCGATCGCGGCGCATAGCTCGGCAGCATCAGCCACGAGTATGTCGAAGGATCGCTCCCGCACCCGGCGTTTACCGAATAGCCTTGCGGAACCACGCGGCCATCGTTGAACATCCGCAGCACGCACGGGCTCCAGCCCCGTACCTGATGCGCTTTCCAGTCGACGTCGTTCACCTTCGGATCGCGCAACTGGATCACATTCCCCGGCAGATCATTCGGTTCTCCGCTCGCGTTGGTGTAGAACGTCGTCCACTCCCAGCCTGACACCAGTTTCTTGAGCACACCAGTCGAACCCGCGCCCCACTTCTTGCCCTCGCCAAATGGCAGATCGTAAACCGTCGTGAACTTCAGGAAGTGCGGACGATCGTTGAAGTAAAGGCCCTGGCCCTGCACGTCGGCGTAGGGGTCGTTCCAGCCGAACCGCTCCACGGTCTTGCTGAGCGTGTAGTTGGCATTGATGATCAGGTCGCGCCCCATCCGCTGGTTGTACCCAACCTGCACCGAGTTGTACCAGGCGCGAGAACCGTTCTTCCCGACATCGAGCAGATTGCCGCTGAACTGCGGGAACGGCCGGTTCAGGTTGAAGCGGCTGATGTTGGCCGCGCTGAAATACGTGGTGCCTTCGAACGCAGCCACGCCCCGGAACGGATTCGGAACCTGCGCGTCGCAGAACGCCGGCGCGCCGCCCTCCAGAAGATTGCACTGCTTGCGGAAGTCCAGCGACGGAATGTTGAAGTCGCGCTGGTTGTTTAGATCCACTGACCGGCTGCCGACATAAGTCACCTCGAACGTGCTGGTCTGGCTCGTCTGATACTGGAAGCCAAACGAGAACTGATGGACTTTCGGCGTCACGAAATTCTCATTGAAGAAGTTGTTGTTGCGGCCCGCAAACGTCAGCGCACCCTGGCTTGATCCCGGCGGCCGCGCGAT
>JBGSME010000597.1:0-7507 GCA_041740335.1 Bryobacteraceae bacterium
CGTGATCCTGTGCTTCCCACGCTGATCGTGCGCCGGCGGACCGAACCGCCGCCCCATCCCTCCCTCCTCATCGATCCCCATCAAAAATCCGTAGAACGACAGATTGAAATCCAGTCGCGTCTGCTCGCCGTCGGTGATCACCTCCAGCCCCGCTCCCACCTGATCGTGCACCGCCGCGATCACCGCGTCATCCTGCATTTCCCGCACGTCATCGCGCCCGAAATACTCCAGGTGCGCCGACGCAAACTCCAGCCAACCCGGTATCGGATAGCTCCCAACTACCGTCGTTCTCATGCGATCGTCCATCCTCCGTCCACTACCAGTATCTGCCCGGTCACCGCCCGGGCCTCCGCGCTCAATAAATACAACGCCGCCCGCGCCACTTCACTCGCTTCCAGAAATCCCCCCACCAACGGCTGCTTCTTCCCGATCCACGCCGATAACTCTCCATCCCGCTGCGCCCGCTCGCTCATCGGCGTTCGCGTCAACCCCGGCGCGATCCCATTCACTCGAATCCCGTCCTTGGCATAATACGCCGCAAGTGACTTCGTTAACGACACCGCCGCCCCCTTCGCCGCCGCATACGCATGCGTCGCAAACCGCTCCGGTTCCGGATCCATCGCCAGCACGCTCGTCATCGTCACAATCGATCCCCGCAGCCCCGCCTCATCCCGATCCTGGATCCGCATCCGTGCCAATACCGCCCGCGTCACCCGGTACAACGTCCCCAGATTCGCGTCCAACGTGAATCGCCATCCCTCATCCGTACACGCGTGCAGCGGACCATCCCCATGCCCTCGTCCGCTCGCCCCAGCCACATGGAACAATCCGTCCACACGCCCATGCCGCGCCACGCACTCCGCCACCGCCCGCTCCGCCATCTCCGTCTCCGTCAAATCGTATTCCGGTAACCCCACCGCGAACACCTGATCCCCACGCCCACGCCCCAACTCCGCCGCCGCCGCCGCAATCCCTGTCGTCCCTGTAATCAGCAACACCATCTCGCCTAGTACCGCACCCGGACCCACCGCCGCCCACGCATCGAACGGTAGCCCGCATCCAAAATCAGATTCACAATATACCCATCCTCGTAACTCTCCCTCGGTTCGGCGCCCTCCCGCGCGCACTCCACGAAGTGCCGCATCTCTGCCTGATACCCATACGCGAACGCCTCCTCCGGCAACGGACGCGTCCACCCGAAATCGATTTCCGCCTTCTCGATCACATACCCCGCGCCTTTCCCCGTAAACGACACCAACGGTGTGGACCGTGTCACATCCGTGAAAAGCGATCCCTCCGATCCATGAATCTCGTTCCGCAAATCCAACCCGCCCTTCGTCGTCCAACTCAACTCGCAATGCGCAATCGCCCCGCTCGCCATCTTCAATATCAAAAGCGCATTGTCCTCGCCCCTCGTCTTCTTCCCGTGCACCAGCGTCTCGCCCCACGCCATCACCTCCACAACCTTGTTCTCCTTCCCATGGAAATACCGCGCCGCCTCGATCGTATGACACGCCAAATCGTTCATCGCTCCGCCGCCCGTCTGCGACACATCCCAGAAATGCCCGCTATGTGGACCCGAATGGGACTCCCGTGACCGTACCCACAACACCCGCCCAATCCCCCCGCGCTCGATAATCTCCCTCGCCTTTACCACGCACGGCGAAAACACTTCCGTCTCCGCATATCCATGCATCGCGCCCGCCCGCCGCGCCGCCGCCCACATCTTCTTCGCCTCGCCTGAATTTCGCGCCAGCGGCTTCGTGCACACCTGCCGCCGCTTCTTCGCCGCCAGCGCCAACGCCATCGGCAAATGCTCCTGATTCGGAGTAGCAATCACGAATAGATCGATATCGTCCCGCCCCATCGCCGCGTCCAGATCCACCGTCTGCTCCCCGATCCCCCACTCCTTCCCAAACGCCCGCGCCCGCCCCGCGCTCCGTGACCAGTTCAATACCACCTCCTGCCCGTTCACATCCGCCAGTCCCTGCATATAGAACCCGGCCACAAACCCCGAGCCCAACATCCCGATTCGTACCGTTCTCACGCGCCGCTCCTATTCATACAAATGAGCCAGACTCTTTCGATATGCTTCGTAGAATCGCTCCAGTTGCTCCTCTGCCGAAGTGTTCCCCACAAACTGATGGCTCGGCAGCAGCACCGGCTTCACTCCCCGATCGAGCAACCGCTGCGCCGTCTCGCATCGCAGCATGTTGATCAACATCGCCCCTGTCACCGTCGATGCCGGACCCGTCCGCCACTCCAGCCCCTCCAACTCCAGCACGCAATCCCCCGGCGGACACTGGTTATCCAAGACCACATCCGAAAAATCGATCAGCTTCTTTCCCGACCTATGCGCCGCCGGCGACTGCTCGCAATGCTTCCGCGATACAATCCCGATCACCGGCATTCCCCGCTCCTTCGCGCCACGCGCCATCTCCACAATCACCGGCCGGATCCCGCTCGTCGAAATCACGATAAACGCATCGTGCCGGCCAAAATGAAATCCCTTCAGGATCTGCTCCGCGTACCCCTCGTACTTCTCCAGATGCAGCGGAGCCCGCAGTCCATTCGCCCCCAGTATCGACGCGTGATTCGATAGCGCCAGTTCCACCAACGCGAAAAACCCCGCAAAACACCCCTGCCTCGGCGTCATCTCCTCGCACATCATTCGCGAATGCCCGTTCCCGAAAAGGAATACCAGCCCGCCCGCTCCAATCGACTGCGCGCAAATCTCCGCCGCCTCCCCGATCCCTTCCATCTGCGTCTCCCGGAGTTGCGTCAACAACGCCATCGTCCTGTCGAAATAACTCTCAGCCGCTGTCGTTTTCATGGTGTCTGCCAATTCTAACTCTTGTAATATGAGGTCAGGAAGTCATGACGAAACCCGTCGCGGTCCTGCTCCTGCTCTCCTCCCTCCTCGCCGCCGCCTCGGACCCGGCCATCGAACCCGCCCAACCGCCCCTCGCCGCCGAATCCACCACCCCCGACTGGCAGAATCTCCTCAAACAATCCGCCTTCTTCGCCGCCATCCAACACACCTTCCGCCTCGCCACCGAACCAGGCACTCGCGAACGCCTCAAAGGACCCTTCCTTGTCGGCTGGGGCCAAGCCGTCAAAAGCATCCACGGCTGGTCCGATGGCGACCCCTTCATCGTCAACTACGTCGGCCACCCCATGCAGGGCGCAACCTCCGGCTTCCTCTGGATCCAAAACGATCCCGCCTTCCGCCGCTTCGCCTTCTCCCGCGATCCCCGCTACTGGAAAAGCCGCCTCCGCGCCGCCGCCTTCGCCGCCGCCTACAGCGAGCAATTCGAACTCGGCCCCTTCTCGGAAGCAACCATCGGCAACGTCCAGCGCGACTTCCCCCAACGAGGCTTTGTCGACCACGTCGTCACCCCTTCCATCGGACTCGGCTGGATCATCGCCGAAGACGCCGTCGACCGCTACGTCATCGAACCCCTCGAACGACGCATCCACTCCCCCTGGCCCCGCATCTTCCTCCGCGGTGGACTCAATCCCTCCCGCTCCATGGCCAACCTCCTCGCCGGCCGCGTCCCCTGGTATCGCCCCTACCGCCCCGGTGTCCTCGTCCGCGACAACTCCGTCAACCCCTCCCTCCTCCCTCCTCTCTCGCCCGCCGAACCTCCGCCCGGCGTTGCCCCCTTCGAAATCGCCTTCACCGCGCACCCGGAATCGTTCCCGAACCGAATCCGCTGCCTCGGCGCCGCAGTCTCACCCGCTTTCCGCCTCTCCCATTCGTGGCAGCTCATCGCCGACGTCGGTGGCTGCAAAACTGCTCGATAGGCCCGCCTCCCAATCCGGTGATTCCATCCACTACCGCGTCGGACCACGCTGGTCCCCTCGCTCCGATCGCCCTCTCAGTCCCCACGTCCAATTCCTGATCGGAGGAGCCAAAGTATCCATCGATCGATCCGGACCGGAAAAACAAAGCCTCCTCGAATCCATCAAAAACGGCCACCCCACGCCGGTAGAGCTCCGCGACGCCATCCTCCAGGCCGACGCCACCAATGGACTCTCCCTCGCCGCCGGCGCCGGCCTCGACCTCAATCTCTCCCACGCTCTCGCCCTCCGCCTCCTCACCCTCGAATATCGCCGCAACTGGCTCCCTCCCATCGCCGGAGCCCAATACACTCACGGTCTCCGCTTCTCCTCCGGAGTCCTGCTTAAAGTGGGTACCTGGTAGCCGCCGCGGAGACACGGATACGGCGCTGGATGATCGCAAGTTCCAGCGCCGTAGCGTGTCCGTCCTGCCGAAATGAAAAGCCCCTTAGTTCTCGCCTTGGATCGATACTCCAAGATCCGCGATACTGGTGCCCCACACAATATTGGTGCCCCAGATCACGTTCGTTCCCCAAACAATGTTCGTTCCCCAGACGATATTCGTCCCTGCCGGATCGCCGCCGGTCCCCCATGCGATTCCCGTTCCCCATACGATATTGGTTCCCCACACGACATTGGTTCCCCATACGACGTTGGCCCCCCAAACGCTGCCGGACCATAGCGATCCCTTCGGCAGGCTGATCGTAACCTGCTTCTTGGCGGCATCGAAGACGGCTACTGGAGAGAGCGCTGCTCCCTTACCGGGACTGTCCTTGTTCGCCAGCGCCGCGACGATGTCCAACTGGCCGGCGCCGATGGTGAACATATCGTATTGACTGGTAAATGTTTCTCCTGTTGAAGGATCCGTCGCCGTACTGGTGTTTGGAAACGCCTTCGACGCCGTCTTCATCAGTCGCGCCTTCACTGTGTCCGGGCTCAGGCTCGGATCCTTGCTCAATAGCAGAGCCACGGCGCCGCTCACCACTGGCGTTGCCATGCTGGTGCCGCTCAGGCGGAAGTAAGTGCTCGAAGCGGCGCTATTGTTTCCCGACTTGTAGTACGAAATCGGCACTATGTTCGACTCATACAGCGACTCCAAATACGCCGACGGCAGCATCGCCGAGACAATCCGGTTGCCGGGGGCCACAAGGTCCGGCTTGATCACATGATCCAGCCAACTCGGTCCCTTCGAACTGTAGCTCGCGATCAGGTCGTCGGCCCGCGACGCTGTGCCCATCGTCTTCACCGCTCCCACCGTGATCACGTACGGATCGTTGCCCGGAGCGAGAATCGTCCCGTACCCTTGTGTCCCCGTGTAATTGAACCGGCCGAGGTTGCCTGCCGCCACCACCACAGTGATGCCGGACTTCCACGCTGCCTCTACCGCCTGGCACAGTGGATCACTTGCGTAGCTTTCCCACACCGGCCGCCCCAGCGACAGATTGATCACACGGATGTTGTAAGTGGACTTCAACGCGATCGCCCTTTCGATTGCCGCGATCACCCTACTGTCGGTGCCCACGCCAAACGAATTCAAAACTCGCAGGTTGATCAGGTTCACCCCCGGCGCCGCACCCTTGAAGGTCTTCGTGTAATTCGAACCCGTCGAGCCTGAGCCATTCCCGACCAGGATCCCCGCGACATGGGTGCCGTGCCCGAATGGGTCCGCCACCGTGTTCTCGAGCGGTACGAAATTCTGCGAATACACGATACGTTCGGCCGGCACATCGGAGGTGGCGTTGATGCCGCTGTCGATCACGGCAACGCCGATACCGGCGCCGCTGTACCCGCTGGCCTGAGCGATGTCGGCGCCGGAAGCTGGCGTTGCGTAGTCGAGCGAGGGCTGAATCCCCCGGTCTGGCGTGATATAGGCGACATCTCCTTCGGCTGCCAACGACTCCAGGGCGGCCGCTGGCATCGAAGCGCTCGCCGCGGGCAAGATGCCGAACTTGCCTTTGAGTTTCCCGCCGTGAGCCTTGATCTTGTTCAGCGCCGTCGTGTTCGGCGCCCGCGTATACGTCACAATCACGTCAATATCCGCTCCCGTGGCAGGGAGATCCGGCGACAGTTTCCAAGGTTGCGCGCTCGCCACCGTCGCAGTCATCACCGTCAAAAAGTAAAGGTTTGTTTTCATCGCCATGTTCTCTCTCCTGTGAACTCTTGGAATGCAACCGGCGGACCAATCGGAAACTGTTCATAAGAAAGGAGTATTCGCGATCGCTGCCTGCCAACCTGTCAACTCCGCCCGACAAATTGTCGCTTTTCATCTCTGCCAGGCTCCGCCAACCAGCTAAAATGAGAATTCGTGATCCCAGTCCTGTTTCAATGAAAATCACCAGAATCCGGATCCACCACCTCGAAGCCCCACTCTCCAAGCGCTTCGGCTGGTCCCTCGGCTGGACCACCACCCGCCACGCCACTCTCGTCGAAGTCCTAACCGATGCCGGCCTCACCGGTTGGGGCGAAGGCCTCCCCGGCGCAAACCCCCACTCCGCCCTCGGTCGCCACCCCCACGAACTCGCCGCCATCTGGGAAGAATCCCGCCCCGCCTCCCTCTGGCAATCCCGCCGCGGCGCGCCCACCTCCGCCGGGCTCGACATCGCCCTCTGGGACCTCACCGCCAAAGCCCTCGACAAACCCGTCTCCCAGCTCCTTGGTACCGTCTATCGCACCCGCATCGAAGCCTACTGCACCGCGCTCTACCGTCAGGATTGGCCCGATCTCGCCGCCGGACTCGCCGCCGAAGCGCAGGACTGGGTCCAGCGCGGATACCGCCGCATCAAAATGAAAATCGGCTACGACCCTCTCACCGACGTCCAAATCGTAGCCGCCGTCCGCAATGCCATCGGACCCTCCATCGCCCTCGGCGTCGACGCCAACTGCGCCTACGACGCCCACACCGCCATCGCCCTCGCCCACAATCTCGAGCCCTTCAACCTCATGTGGTGGGAAGAACCCCTCCTCGCCGATGACCTCCACGGCTACGACCGTCTTCAACATTCCACCTCCATCCCCATCGCCGCCGGTGAAACCGAGTCCACCGACTGGCTCATCGCCAACTACGTCCAGCCCAGACGAGTCGCCATCCTCCAACCCGACCTCGTTTGGACCGGACTCACCGGCTTCCGCCAACTCTCCTACGCCTGCTGGCTCAACCGCATCCGTCTCGTCCCCCACAACTGGGGAACCGCCATCCGAACCGCCGCCACCCTCCACGCCATGGCCACCTGCCCCCCGCTCACCGAAGCCCTCACCCCCCCGCCGCTCCTGTTCGAATTCGACCGTACCGAATCCCCCTTCCGCGACGCCATCGTCACCCAAGCCTTCGACATCGATCCCGCCGATTCGGCCATCCCAGTCCCCACCGGCCCCGGCCTCGGAATCGAAGTCCTCCCACACGAAATCGCCCGCTTCCGGGTCGGCCTAGAAGAAATCGCCCCCTAGCCGTAGGAAGCCGCATCCCGCCAGCCCACCCCGGAGGAAATATGGGGACTGTCCGACGCGGCCACGAAAGCCCAAAAAACAACCAACCAGCCCGCACCGCGCGGGACCGTCCCCCATATTTCCCGGACCCTCGAAGCCGCATCCCGCCAACCCACCCCGGAGGAGACTGTCCGACGCGGCCACGAAAGCCCAAAAAGCAACCAACCAGCCCGCACCGCGC
>JBGSME010000598.1:0-2541 GCA_041740335.1 Bryobacteraceae bacterium
GGCCAACATCGCGGCCGGACTTATTCGATCTAGCGGATGAATATCGGCAAGACACTCATCGTTGCCGGCGTGGTTCTTGTTGTCGCCGGAACGCTGTTTCAGCTTTCCGGCAGGCTTCCGTTCAAGCTTGGCCGGCTGCCCGGCGACATTGCCGTCACTGGAAAAAACGGGTCTTTCTATTTCCCGGTTGTGACGTGTGTGGTGTTGAGCGTGCTGTTCACGCTGGTCAGTTGGCTGTTTTCGAAACGGTAGCCCCGCGCTACCGGATCAGCCCCATCTTGTCGAGCGGCCAGTAGATAAAAACGGCCTTGCCGTAGATGTGGCGCCGGTGTACCGGACCCCAACTGCGGCTGTCGTTTGACGACGTCCGGTGGTCTCCGAGGACGTAGTAATGATCCGGCGGAACCGTGGTCTCTGGCATGCTCTGGTGATCGCGATACGATGGCGGGACATAGTCCTCGCGGAGCTGGCTGCCGTTCACGGCCACGGCGCCTTCGTCGATGCCAATCCGGTCGCCAGGGAGGCCGATCACGCGTTTGATGTACGATTTGCTCGGGTCACCGGGATACCAAAAAACGATCATGTCGCCGCGCGAGATTTCGCCCATCCCGAAGCGATAGATAAACTTGTTGATAAAAATGCGTTCCTGGTCTTCGAGGGACGGCATCATGCTGGTGCCTTCCACTTTCACCGGCTGGTACACGAACAGGATGACCAGCACGGCGATCACGACCGACAGCATCAGGTCGCGGAACCAACCGAACGCGGCCGTCAGAATACCTCTGGTTGCCGCCGCTTCTCCCACATCCTCGATCCGCGTTTCGTCCATACTGGTAACGCTCCTATTTTGATCCGAATGGCCCCCAGCAATCAACCGGCCTTCACCGGCCGCGCCGCGCTCATCATCCCCGCGCTCAACGAAGAAGCCGTGATCGGGCTTACGCTCGGTCGCATTCCCGCCGGCCTGTTCCACCAGATCGTGGTTGCCGACAACGGCTCAACCGACAGCACCGCGCGCATTGCCGCCGAACATGGCGCTACCGTCGTCCGCGAGCCGGAACGCGGCTATGGCGCGGCTTGCCTTCGCGCCCTCGGTGCGCTGGATTCAACTTGCTCCATCGCCGTCTTCATGCAGGCCGATTCGTCGGAGGATCCTGCGGAGGCGGCCGCACTGATTGCTCCTATCTTGGACGGACGCGCCGACTTTGTGTTAGGTTCCCGGGTGCTGGGCCAAGCCGATCAAGGCGCGCTCCTGCCGCATCAGGCCTTCGGAAACTGGCTCTCCACCGCGCTGATTCGGCTCCTGTGGCGGCACCGTTTTACGGATCTCGGGCCCTTTCGCGCCATCCGTCTCGACAGCCTGGGCCGCCTCGATATGCGCGACCGCAACTACGGATGGACCATTGAAATGCAAATCAAGGCTTTGCGCCATGGTTTGCGCATTCTCGAAATCCCGGTGCGCTACCGGCTTCGCGCGGCCGGGGAAAACAAGGTGTCGGGAAATCTTGGCGCCAGCGTCCGCGCCGCGGTAAAGATTTTCGCCGTTATCGGCCGGCTTTATTGGACCCGCTGACAATCGCTTCGAGCGCTGTCATGGGCACCGCCCCGGCCTCCAGCGCCTTGGTGTGAAAATCGATTTCACTGAACCCCGGCGCTTTCTCCGCCTTCTCGCGCAGGCGCTTCCAGGCCCGGTATCCGGCGAAGTACGTCGGCAGTTGCACGGAAGAAAGCTTGGCCCGCTGCAGCTTCGCCGTTGCCTCTTCCTTTTCCTGGAACGTCTGTTGAATCATCAGCGACATCGCGTCTTCATCGGTCATCCCCATCGTGTGCAGACGCACGTCGAGAATCGTATTTGCCACGGCCCGCAGATACTGTTTTAGCCACGTCAGCCGCAACTCGGGGTCATTGTTCAGGTAGCCATGCTCCACCATCAGATCGGTGGCATAAACGGCCCATCCCTCCACGTTCGGACCGTTGGCGAACACGCTGCGCAGCACGCGTCTCGGCTGGGGCATGACGTCGTTGGCGAACTCGAACTGGAGGTAGTGGCCGGGAATTGCTTCATGGATTGTAAGAATCTTCAGTCCGTAAAAATTGTACTCGCGCAGCTTGGATTCCGCCCGATCCTCATCCATGGCGGCGTCGATCGGTGTCAGCCAATAGAATGCGCCCAACTCCGGCTGCAGCGGCGGCGCGGGATTGAAGCCGCCCACCGAATAGATGCCGCGCATGAAAACCGGGGTCTCGATCACTTTCAGGTTGTCGCGCTTCGGCATCGGCACGAAAGCCTTTTCGCGGGCGAACTGCCGCACTTCCGCCAGATCCCGCCCGGCATGCGCGAAATAATCCTCACGCCTGGCGTGACGCTTGGCGATTCGCTCGAGCGCGGCGACGACGGTTCGATTCGGATCCGCAGCGCCACGGGCGTTCCGCTCGAGCCCGGTTGCGATCCGCGTCATCTCGTCGCGCACGCGGTGAAGCTCGTCCTCGGCGTCGCTGAGTACCTGTTCCGGCCTGATGCCCAACCCGAGGCCGAGGGCG
>JBGSME010000599.1:0-6091 GCA_041740335.1 Bryobacteraceae bacterium
GCCGCCGCTGGCGCTGTCGTCCGAGAAAACGGAAAACGAGACCACCTGGACGCTCGGCCGCTACATCACCGGCGACGAGGTCTGGAAGGCTTTTCAGTTGAAAGAGCAGCCGCCGCGCGGCTACGGCGTCTATTCGAACCAGCCCTCGCCGTTCGGCAACTCGATTTGGACCCTGTGGACGGCTGCGCTGCTGTTTATCTTCCTCCTTGGCGCGTCCGCCGTGCTGGCGCACACCTGGATGCCGGCCGGGGAAGTTTTCCGGCAAGCCTATACCTATACTCCGGGGACACCGGGCGAAGCCTCGTTCGTCACATCGATCTTCGAGTTCAAAGGACGTCCGGCGAACGTGGAACTTTCGATCGAGACCGATGCGTTCAACAACTGGGTCTACTTCAACCTTGCCCTCATCAATGAGGAGACCGGACAGGGCTACGACTGGGGCCGCGAGATCAGCTACTATGCCGGCGTCGATTCCGACGGATCCTGGACCGAAGGTGACACGAAAGACTCGTCGCGAATCGGACATGTTCCGGCGGGACGATACTATCTGCGCGTGGAGCCGGAGTCGACGCCCGCGGCCGGGCAGGTGGGCAAACCGATCCGCTACACGATCCACGTGCGCCGCGATGTGCCGGTCTTCTGGCCCTACGTACTGGCCTTTTTTCTTTTGATCCTGCCTCCGATCGTGCAAACCGTACGATCGCTAACCTTCGAATCGAGGCGCTGGCAGGAGAGCGACTACGCACCTACATCGGGAGACGACTAAAAAATGCGGCACTACTTCTATATTCCGTTCGGGATTTTGCTGCTGGCCGGCACAGGCTGGGTACAATACTACGGCGCGGGCGGCACGTGGTCGGTGAGCGAAGTGCGTAGCGTGCCCAAGACCGTTCGCGACAACCCCGGCGCCTACCGCTCGCACTATACTGGCAGTTCGCGCTATTTCGGTGGCAAGTAGTTAGGAGAATCAACGTTATGCAATTTCACATCGAGTCGGTGATCAACGCTCTGGTCTACGCTCTGCTTGGCATCGTGATGTTCGTGGTGAGCTTCGCGCTTCTCGACAAGATGACGCCTTACGCGTTGTGGAAGGAAATCGTCGAGAACCAGAACACAGCGCTGGCGATTCTGGTGGGGTGCATGTCGATCGGCATGTGCATCATCATCGCCGCCGCGGTGCACTAGAGCGTTCGTCCAGGCACGAATGCCGCTGGCGCTGTTCATCACCGTTCTTCTGATCGCCGCCTGCGGCCTTGTATACGAACTGATCGCCGGGACGCTCGCCTCGTATCTGCTCGGCGATTCGATCCTCCAGTTTTCCACCGTCATCGGAACCTATTTGTTCGCGATGGGAATCGGGAGCTGGCTCTCACGGTTCATCCATCGCGGCTTGATTCCCCGATTTATCGCGATTGAGTTGATGGTGGGCATTGTCGGCGGTTTCTCGTCGTCGATCCTTTTCCTGGCCTTCGCCTACACCGAGGCCTTCCGCCTCCTGCTCTATCTCGTGGTGATGCTCATCGGGATTCTGGTTGGTCTCGAGATTCCCCTGCTGATGCGAATACTCAAGGACCGCCTGGAGTTCCGGGACCTGGTTGCCAACGTTCTTACGTTCGACTATCTGGGCGCCCTCGGCGCGTCGCTGGTTTTTCCGCTTGTTTTGGTGCCGCATCTGGGTCTGGTTCGCGGTGCGCTGCTGTTCGGCATCATCAACACTCTTGTGGCGCTGTGGTCGACGTGGCTGTTTCGCGATCAACTGCCGCGCGTTGGCGTCACGCGAGCCGCCTGCTTGGCTGTCCTGGTTCTACTCGGGGCTGGCATGGCCGGGGCGGAACGGATCACGGCGATGGCGGAGGAAAACCTGTATGCCGACGATATCATTCTCACGCGCACCACAGCCTATCAACGGATCGTTGTGACCCGCTGGAAAGACGACCTCCGGCTCTTCCTCAATTCGCACCTCCAATTCTCCTCGCGGGATGAGTATCGGTATCACGAAGCGCTCGTCCACCCCGGATTGGGAGTAACAAAAACAAGAAAAATGGTACTGGTACTTGGGGGAGGGGATGGGCTTGCAGTCCGGGAAATCCTACGGTACCCAGACGTTCAATCGATTACCTTAGTGGATCTGGACAAGGGCATGACGGATCTGTTCCGGGATCATGCGCTGCTTAGCCGGCTGAACCAGAGGTCACTGTCGGACCCGCGTGTCCGGGTGATTAACCAGGATGCGTTTCAATGGCTGGACCAGTCATCGGACAGCTACGACTTCGCGGTGGTGGACTTTCCCGACCCCACCAGCTTCTCAGTCGGCAAATTGTACACGACGGCATTCTACCGGGCGCTGGCGCGCCGCATGAATTCCGGTGCTTTCATCGCCGTACAGAGTACATCGCCGTTGTTTGCGCGGCGATCGTACTGGTGCATTGTCGAAACGATGGCCGGCGCAGGTTGGCGCACCTATCCGTATCACGTCTACGTACCATCGTTCGGAGAATGGGGTTTTGTGCTCGGCACCCTCGGTGGCGAATATCGACCGCCAGCGGACTTACCGGGCGGTTTGCGGTTCCTTTCTCCGGAGGTAGTGAGCGGACTGTTTTCGTTTGCGCCGGACATGGCGCGCATCCCCGCCGAAGTAAATCGCCTCAATACGCAGGTACTGGTACGCTACTACGAGCAGGATTGGGCCCAGTACTCACGCTGATTGATCTCACAGGAAACTGCAAGGTACCCTCGGGGTGTCCCGAACCGGATCCGCTGTATCAAAGAGAGCCGGCGGGAGGAGGCAGCAACTGCAATGGATGTCCTTTTACGAGGCCTGCTCGGATGGGCTTGCATCATTCCTTTAGCGAGCGCGGCGATCATCGTCACGCCTTCCTACACGGCGCGATCCGATTCCGATCCAGGTGGAATCGCCTACAACTACGTCGACATCGCAGCAACCGGCACTGAGATATTTCCCGCTACCGACGATACCGAAGTCACCGTATCGCTCAGTTCCCCTTTCACGCTGTATGGGGAATCCGGGACCGACGCGATCGTCAGTTCCAACGGCTACATCACTTTTGTGGTGGGGCCGAACAATTTCGCGAACGACAACCTGCCCACCGGCTCGTTCTCGTACCGCACTTTTTTCCCCTACTGGGATGACTTGCTGACCACGGCTTACTATGAATATTTCGCGGGCGGAGTAGGTCCGTTCGCCGGTCCGACGAGCGTGATCCAATGGTTGGGCGGTTATTGCTCAACGGGACTTTCCGGGTGTTCGTCCGGGGGCGGCGTCTCGTTCGAGGCGTTGCTGGAACATAGCACGGGACGGATTCTGTTTCAGTACAACGATACGATTTGCCCGCAGGGCCAGTGTTCGATCAACCACGACAACGGCGCCTCGGCGACGGTTGGTATCCAGGGCTTCGGGGGCCTCGCGGCGGAGTCGGTTGCATGGTCGTTTGACTCGGCTGTGATCGGCAACGGGTCGACAGTTCTGTTCGCTCCTAACGCGGTACCTGAGCCAGGGACGTGGCTGCTGCTTGGCAGCGGTCTGGGGCTGATCGGAATCTACCGCCGGCGGCGGTAACAGCAACAGCGTTGAAAAAACGGGCCCCGAGCCGCCCCCACCCCCAGGGCGTCCCGGAGCCCGTTTTGCTTTTGGCCTCTTGTTTTAGCGGCCGGCAGGCACGCGGCTCAGACGTTGCGTCCGGGTACGTGCCAGCACGACGCTGGTTGCGGCTGCGATCGCCAGTGAAAGAACAATCAGCTTCTTCATGCTTCGATGATGCCTAACTCCCGTGGAATTAAACAGGAGCAAGCGGATGGGCAAGCTCGTCCGCGCGTGAACCGGATTGGCCGGAAAAAAATAGCTGTAATAGGATAGCCCCCTTATGGTATTTTGAGATTCAGCGAGGCCCCCGGGAATGGACGACAGCGAACTCCGTGGTGAAGAGATCGCGGTCCTGCGCGGGTACCTGCGCGATCAACTGCTCCAAGGTGACGGCAACGCTCCGAAGACGCTCGTTCAGCGTGTCTTCGCACGGCTGATGGCAAGCCGGGCAAACGGTGACGTCGAGAGCCGGCGGGCGAAAGCGATGGCCGAAGATTTCGAGGTGGATGAGCGGCAGGTTCGCTACGCGCTGAAACAGATCCGCGAGGAGGCGGATGTGTACTTTGGATCGGGGGGCCAAGGTCGGGGATGGCTGACCCGATTTGAACTCGAGTCTCGTGCGCCTGGACGGCCGAGCGGCGAGGAAGCGCCTGCTGTGAATGCGCTGGTGTTCCGCGCGAATCACCAGCCGGGCTGGGCGATGCGGAAGTTTCTGGCTCCGATGCTGCCGCAGCCGGGGGAGAAGCCGCGGGAGGAAGTGCTGCTGGTCCACTCCGAGACGCTGGCGCTGTTCGATATCGAGAAGCAGCGGTTTCTATGGGATTCGAGCCTGTGTTCGGAGGTGGACTTCGAGTTGGACGATGGAGATGAACTCCACGCGTTGTTTCGAAAGTGGCTTGTTTCCGGAAGGCTGCATGTGCGCGAGCGGCCGGGGTTCGAGACAGAAGCCGCATTGCGCGGGGCGATGGCGGCGTCACTCGGGGACGCGGGAGTGAAGGTGGAAACCGAATCGGGTGGACGCATGCGCACCGCGCCCCATTACGAGCGGCGGCACGTAATTCTGTTTGGGACGCCGGAGTCAAACCCTGCGCTGGCGAAGGTTCGCCTGCCGGAGAGCTTGAAGCAGCCGGCGCCGAGGGACTTTCCGGTGAAAGATGGCCGCCGCGCGTTCGACGTGCATGTTTCGGTGGCGCGGATGAAGATCGACGAGGACACGACGATCACCGTGATCTCGGCCGCGCATCCGGCCGGATACACGGCGCTGCGGGAATTGCTCGAAGAGGAAGAGCGATTCCGTGAGGTGTTGAAGGGAATTCGCGGCGATGGAGTTGAGCCGTTGCCGCGCGAGTTCCAGTTCGTTCTCAAAGTGGCTGTGAATGACCGTCACGAACTGATCGGGCGTGGGCTTCCGGACGTGGTGGGGCATAGCGGTTTTCCGGCGGCGGCGAAGAAGACGGCGGGCAAGGTGGTGGAACTGCAGGCGCCGGCGATGACGGCGCGGGGGTAGGTTGATGCGCACCTGGTGAACGGGCCTGATCGAGGGGTCTGCTAGGCTCAAAGTATATGGGCCTTTCGGATTCATTTTTCGGCCGCAAGTTCAGCCTTAGTGAGAGCGATCTGGAATCGTATCTCGGGGAAGCGCTTTCCCGGGGCGGGGACTATGCGGATCTTTATTTCGAGTATTTGACGACCACGTCGATCTCGATGGACGAGTCGATCGTGAAGAGCGCGACACAGGGCGTGACGCTCGGCGTAGGTATACGGGTGGTGGCGGGCGAGCGGACCGGATACGCCTACAGCGATGCGCTCGAGCCGGAGCGGATCCGGCATGCGGCGCGAGTGGCGGCGTGCATCGCCGAGGGTCCGGCGACGGTGATGTCGACCGGCTTCGAATATACAGACAAACGAAATCTGTATCCACTGGTGACGCCGCCTTCGGATGTGCCGTTGGCCGAGCGGGTGAAGCTGGTGATTCGAGCCGATGAGGCGGCGCGGGCGTACGATGCGCGGGTGTTTCTGGTGCAGGCCTCGTATGTGGATGCGGTGAAGCATGTGCTGGTGGCCACCAGCGATGGAAAACTCTCGTTCGATCACCAGCCGATGGCGCGCATGAGCGTCTCGGTGCTGGCGCGGGAGGCGGCGGGAGTGCCACAGCGCGGACATTCGGGCGGCGGTGGCCGGGTGGAACTGGAATTCTTCGAAACGCAGAAGACGCCCGAGCATTTCGCCAGGGAAGCCGCGCGGCAGGCGATCGTGCAACTGGATGCCGTGGATGCTCCGGCCGGTGAGCAGACGGTGGTGCTGGGCCACGGATGGCCGGGGATCCTGCTGCACGAGGCGGTAGGGCATGGGCTGGAGGCCGATTTCAACCGGAAGGGTGTGTCGGCGTTTTCCGGGCGGGTGGGACAGTTGGTGGCGTCGGAACTGGTGACGGTGGTTGACGACGGCACGATGCCTTCGCGCCGCGGGTCACTCAACGTGGACGACGAA
>JBGSME010000600.1:0-2466 GCA_041740335.1 Bryobacteraceae bacterium
CGACGAGATGGCGGTGGTGGCGCGGAAGGCGTTGCGAGTATTGGGACCGGAGGACCGTGTGGCGGTGCTCTTGTTCGCTCGGGATACCAAGGTGGCGCAGGAGTTCACGCAGGACCCGGATGCGGCTGCCGCGGCAATCGGCGGCGCTTCGCGCGAGCGGGGCTTGAGCGCGGGAACGGCCATCCACTCGGCGGTGATGGAGGCGTCGCGGTATATTCACAAAGCTGTCGAGAATCGGCCGGGACGCCGGGCGATCATCATTCTCACGGACAACGAGGGGCTCAACTATCAGGTGGATAGCGGGATGGCGCTGCGAAGCCTGTTCGACGCCGACACCGTGTTGAACGCGATCGTGACGGCGAAGGCGAAGGCTCCCGAACAGCGGAGTGGCTATGCAAATCCGGATTTCACTCCGTCCGATGTTTTTCTACTGGCGCGCGAAACCGGGGGCGAGGTACTGAAGGCGCAGCGCGCCGGCGAAACGTTCCAGCAACTGCTCGAGAGCATCCGGCTCCGCTACAGTATTCACTATCGGGCCCCAGAGCAGGCGTCGCCGGGGAAGTTGCGGCGGATCCGGGTTGAGCTGGCTCCGGCGGCGCGGAGGCAGAATAGCCAGGCCGAGGTTCGGGCGCGATCCGGGTACACGGCGCCTTAAGCCGCGCGCGAATGCGCTTCCGTGGAAGGAACGAATCAGCGGGTCTTGCCGGCCGTTGAGGATTGGATGGCGATGTTCCATTCCCACGTCTTGCCCGGCGCGAGTCGAGTGAGGCCGTGGTTCAACCGGCGGGAGTCCTGCAATCCTACCCATGGCTCGGGGCTGAAGTATCCTTTGGCCGCATCGCCCCAGACGTTGAAGCGGACGACGGGCTCGGCGGGAATCGACGTGGCCGAGTGGGAGATGCGCAGAGACAAACCGCCGGGATCCTCGAGAATGATGAACGGATCGCCCTTGTAGCCGCTCAGGGAAATGGCGGAGTCGCGCTCAAGCGCGCCCAGCGGCGCGGCGTCGAATCTGCGCGGCCGTTTTTGGCCGTTCGGGCTGCCGTCTTCTTTCATCCATTCGATCGACGACGGCGAGGTGAAACGCATCTGAAGAGGGTCGCTGCCTTCGAGCAACGGCGTCCGGAAGGTGATGTGGTTGCCGGCGGTGAACGGCATCGGGCCGCGGTTGGCCGCGTCCGCGGTTACACGGAGCCGCATGTGTAGCGTTCGCGGCGTGACACGATACTGCGCTTCCAGGCGGAATCCGAAGGGGAAATTCTGCTTGCGTGTTTCGTCGCTATCGGTGAGCACCAGCGTCACTGAGTCGGCCGACGAGTTCAGCACCTTCCATGGAAGGTCGCGCGCGAAGCCGTGAAACGGAAGAGGCGCTCCTTTGCCTGTGGCGGGCCAGAGCCATGGGGCCTTGCCGGTCCAGCCGGGAGTGTCCGAATAATCCATGGCGCGATAGAGCGTCTCCACCAATTTGCCGTCGTGGATCACTTTCAGGCTTGCCATCTCGGCGCCCTTGGCGGGATTGACCACGGCCTCAATGCCATCGGCTCTAAGGAATAGAAATTGCGCGAGCAGGAAGGGGATCATGATGCTACCTTCTTTACCACTTGGTCTTTCACGTTTCCGAGCATTTCACGAACAGTCCGGCGCAGTACGGGGTGTCGTAACTCCGGCGCGAGTTCGGCCAAAGGTTCGAGTACGAACCGCCGCTCATGCATACGTGCGTGCGGTATCGTGAGCCGCGCGCCACTGACTACGGATTGGCCGTAGATAATGATATCAACATCGATCAGCCGGGGGCCTTTTGAAACCGTGCGCCGCCGTCCCATGGTCCGCTCCACTTGCAGAATGTGATTCAGCAGCATCATCGGGAACAGTACGGTTTCGGCCTCCGCTATCAGGTTCAGGAACCAAGGCTGATTCGGCAGGTCCCGCGGTTCGGTTTCGTAGAGCGGCGAACGCCGTATGATGCGTAGCCGCGCCTCCTCGAGCATGGATAGCGCGGTTTCGATGTTCGCCTGCCGGTTCCCAAGGTTAGAACCGAGTGAAAGATATACCTTCTTCATGGAAGCCCCAAAGCGCCGGATCAGAAAAGAGTCTGCTGGCCGTTGCCGGCAAGACGGCGCGGGACCTGGAAGTAGTCCCATGCTTTTTCGCTGGCTTGCCGGCCGCGGGGCGTACGTTCCAGGAATCCGAGTTGGATCAAATACGGCTCGTAGACTTCCTCGATCGTATCGGAATGTTCGTCGATGGCGGCGGCGATCGTGTTGAGCCCAACCGGCCCGCCGCGATAGTTCTCAAGCAGGGTGAGCATGATCTTCCGGTCGGTTTCATCCAGACCGAAACGATCCACTTCGAGCAGATCCAGCGCATCGCGGGCAACGCCGAGATCGATGTGTCCGGCCGCGCGGACCTGGGCGAAATCCCGCACGCGGCGCAGCAGACGGTTGGCAATGCGAGGTGTGCCGCGGC
>JBGSME010000601.1:0-3300 GCA_041740335.1 Bryobacteraceae bacterium
CCGGCGTGCCTTGGGACCGTCCATCGCACGGATCCGTGCAGTAACCCGCGAACGGAACCGCCCTGTGAGCGGCGAGTTCGCGCGCCGCGGCTTCGACCAGCAGGTGAACTTCGAAATGGCCGGTGTGATAGCCGAGCGCGACCGGCGTACCATCGGGGTCGCGGAGACCGCCGTGAGTGGAAAGGATCAGCACGTCGTGGCCGCCGAGCTTGGATGGGTCCCAGCCCATACCGGCGTTTTGGCTCCAACCGAACAGGTCGCCGGAGGGGCGCTTCAGCAGCATATCCGGCGTGATGGGAAGCGAACCGCGCGGCCCGGCAGCGCGCGTGCGGATGTCGTAGAGGGAGGAGTCTCCCGAGTCTAGGATTTGCATGGAGAGGTTCGATTCAGGATAGCTTGGGTGGGGCCCTGAGCGGGACTGCGCCTGCCGCAAGCCCGCGAATGCACTAAAATAGTAGATTGCCCCAAACTGCGGTTGCGATCTACCCCGGATCGTTCGATCCCATCACGAACGGGCATGTGGACCTCATCCACAGGTCCGCCGCCCTGTTCGAAAAGGTGATCGTGTCGATCCTCCGCAACGAAAATAAGCAGCCGCTTTTCAATATCGCCGAGCGGATCGAAATGCTGAGTGAAGCCGTAGCCGAATACCCTAACGTCGAAGTCGACAGCTTCGACGGACTGCTGGTTCACTATGCGCGCTCGCGCGGGGCCAAAGTGATTGTGCGCGGCATCCGCGCCATCTCCGACTATGAATACGAGTTGCAGATGGCGCATATGAACCGCATGCTCGAGCCTAGGATCGACATGGTTTTTCTGATGGCGAACGAAAAGTACTCGTTCATCAGTTCCCGGCTGGTGAAAGAAGTTTTCCGGCTGGGCGGCGATATTTCAGGGCTCGTGCCTCCTGCGGTGGAGGCGCGATTGCGAAAAAAAGTGCGAGGTAATACGCAGTGACAACCACCATGATGGAACTGGCGGAACGCGTCGGCAAGATCAGCGTTTCGTCGACGGTGAAGGTTTCTTCGGAAGCTGGACGCCTCAAGCGCGAAGGTGTCGACGTGGTCGACTTCGGCGCCGGCGAGCCGGACTTCCCCACGCCCGACAACATCAAGGACGCCACCAAGCGCGCCCTGGACGCCAACTTCACCAAATACACCCCAGTCGACGGTGTTATCGATCTGAAGAAGGCCATTTGCGAGCGCCACGCCACCGACTTCGGCACCAGCTACGCGCCCAATGAATGCATCGCCACCGTGGGCGGCAAGCACATCATTTTTAGCCTGATGCAGGTACTGGTGAACCCGGGCGACGAAGTGATCGTGCCGGTGCCTTACTGGGTTACCTATCAGGACGTGGTCAACTATGCGTACGGCAAGTGCGTTTTCGTCAACACGGACGAGTCGAAGGGTTTCACCTTTACGGCCGAAATGATCGAAGCGGCCATCACGCCGAAGACGCGCGCCGTGCTGATCAACTCGCCATCGAACCCCAGCGGAGCGGTGCTGAGCAAGAAAGAATTCGAGCGCATCTTTGAGGTGACCAGCCGCCGCGGCATCTGGCTGATTACCGACGAGTGTTACTGCCATTTCCTCTATGGCGACGAGAAGCCTTTCTCCATTGCGGCAACCCCCGGCGCAAAAGAATCGGTGATCGTGGCTGGATCGCTTTCGAAGACCTATGCGATGACAGGTTGGCGCATCGGCTTCGGTCTCGGCCCGAAGCATGTCATCGAAGCCGTGGTTAAGCTGCACAGCCACATGACGTCCAATCCGACCTCGATTGCGCAGATCGGCGCCATCGAAGCGCTCCGCGGCCCGCAGGATTCAGTCCAACAAATGCTCGCCCAATATCGGGAACGCCGCGCCTTCGCCGTCGAACGCCTGCGCCGGATACCCGGCGTCTCGGTTCAGGAACCCATGGGCGCGTTCTATGTCTACCCGAACATCGGCGAGGCGATGCGGAAACTGGGCATCCCATCCGCGCTCGACTTCGCCGGCCAGCTTCTTTCGAAGGCCCACGTGGCCGTTGTGCCCGGCGAGGCCTTCGGCACCAACGAGCATGTCCGGATCTCCTACGCCACTTCGATGAAGGAAATCGAACGCGGCCTCGACCGTATCGACAACTTCATCCAGGGGAAATGAGCCTCGCCGCGCCAGCACGCATCGAGCCGGTGATGGTGGAACGGGTGTGGGGCGCCTATGACCTCACGCCCTGGTTCCCCCCGCAGGCGGCCAAGACCGGCGAAGTCTGGTTCGATGGCGGCGCAATCCTGGTGAAGTTCATCTTCACCACTGAAAACCTTTCCATCCAAGTCCACCCCGGCGACGAATATGCCGCTGAACACGAAAAGGGGTCGCCCGGAAAAACGGAGATGTGGCACATTCTCCGTGCCGATCCCGGCGCTCGAATCGCGGCCGGTTTTCGCGAGCCGGTTACTGTCGAGGCTGCTCGCGAAGGGGCGCTCAATGGTGCGATTGTTTCGATGCTTGCCTGGCATGAAGCGGCTGCCGGGGATACGTTCTTTATCCCCGCCGGTACCGTCCATGCCATCGGCGCCGGTTTAGCGCTGTGCGAAATTCAGCAAAATTCGAACGTAACTTACCGTTTGTACGATTGGGGCCGCACGGGCCGCGACCTCCATCTCGACGATGGCTTCGCGGTTGCCGATTGCGGCATCCATCCCGGCCAGTCCACCGCGGTGAACGGCCAATTGGTGAGATCCCGGTACTTTACAACCGAACGGGAACAGGTGCACGGCGACGCAGTGTGGCCCCGCGATTCCCTGATGATCGTGCTCGATGGCCGTGGCACGGTGGGTGGCGAGGCGTGTGCGCTGGGACAGGTTTGGCGGCTGGCAACCGGCACGAAAATCTCTTCCCTGGACGGAATGACCATTCTCCGAACCTATGTCGAGGAGTAGCGCATTCCGAATCATCGCCTTGATCGCGGCAGCGATCACCCTCGGTTGCGGCTTTTCCCGCCAGCGCGTTCCGGCGATCGGCGAAGCCTTCGTGGCGCCCATCTCACTGCAGATCCGTGCCGATCTCACCCCGCGCGCGCCGATCGTGGCCACCGTGCGCCACGGCGAACGCGTGGAGCTACTCGATCATCGGCGGCGGTTCGCCCAGGTCCGTACCTCAGATGGCGCCGAAGGATGGACCGACGGCCGGCAACTGCTCTCCGCCAAAGCAATGTCCGCCCTCAGGAAGGCTCACGAGCAGGGGGCGAATCTCCCCTCGCAAGGGCGGCTGATCGCCTTCGATCTGCTCAACGTTCACATCGCCGCCAATCGCCTCT
>JBGSME010000602.1:0-4128 GCA_041740335.1 Bryobacteraceae bacterium
CGCCGCCGCGCTCGATGCCATCGCCGTGGACGACATTGGCGCCTGGCACACGGATGCGCTCTTTCAGGTCGAACAAAGAATGGAAGGCGGGGTCATCGTCCTGAAGCTCGTCCACTTCGGAGGCCGCGCCGATCTGCCGGATACCGTTCATGAAGTTCGCCCACTCGCGATCGTTGTGGAAGTCGTCGACCATCAGGAAGCCGCCGCGGTCGAAATACTTACGAAGGCGGGCGGCCTGCGAGGGTGAGAGATCCCAGTCGCCCACCGAGATCGCGAACAGAAATGGCAGATTGAACATTTCGTCGCTATCGATGTCGATGATGGTTTCGATGGGCTGAACGTCGATGCGCGTGAGGCGTCGGATGATGCCGATAAACGTACGGTCGCCCTTGTTGGCGTCGATCCCCCAACGCGAATATCCGCCGCGCCGTCCGTCCATGCGCGAACGGTAGCGCAACCGTCCGAGCGCAAACTCGCCTTTGTGATCGGCGTCCGGCGGGTCTTCGATCGGATCCTGCATTTCGTGTTCGTACTGCGCCCAGATGCGGCCGCGCGTCTGCGCCAAGCCGAGAATCGCCCCAGCGGCGCAAACGGCTGCTACCGCGGCAACGCGACTGTAGCCCAGCGGGCGCATATAGCTACAGCGTACGACAAGCGATTGGCCGGCGGTGAAACCCGGAACTTCGAGGGCTCGCGATTGTACCGGCGCCGCGGCCCCATCCCCCTTTCGCGAGTTACTCAAACGAGAACGTTTAACGCAAATTAATGTATACTATCGTGTCGGGACATCCGGAAGCGTGGCCCGATTCTGTCGAGGAGGACCCGTATCATCATGAAGCGAATCGTCAAGATCGTGTTGTCCGTGCTCCTGGCCGTCATCGTCGCCGGAGGCGCCTACGTCGCCCTTCACGAACCAGCTCAGCGCCCGGTTTCGAACCTCGTCATTGAACGTACGCCGGAACGCCTCGCCCGCGGCGAGTATCTGGTCCGAAACGTCAGTGTTTGCCTGCACTGTCACACGGAACGCGCCGAAGGAGCGCGCAACCACCCCGCCACCGGCCCCGAAGGCGCCGGCGGGCACTGCTTCACTCCCGAGATGGGCTTCCCCGGCAATGTCTGCGCACCGAACATCACTTCGAGCTCTACAGCCGGGCTTGGCGCCTGGACCGACGACGAGATCCTTCGATCGATTCGCGAGGGAGTGAGCAAGAATGGCCGGGCGCTGTTTCCCATCATGCCGTACACCGCTTTTCGCTCCCTATCCGACGAAGATGCGTATTCCATCGTCGCCTACGTGCGGACGCTCGCGCCGGACGAAACCACGAAGCCGCCCACGAAGATCAACTTTCCGGTAAGCTTTTTCATCGAGACCGTGCCACAACCCTTGACGGAAGCGGTTCCCCCGGTTTCGCCGTCGGATCCGCTCGCCTATGGAAAGCACATGACGACCATTGCCGCTTGCGGCGTCTGCCACGGCGAAGACATGTCTGGCGCCGAAGAATTTCCAACGTCGGAAGGTGTCGTGCGGGCAGCGAACATCACGCCTGGCACGGACTTGGTGCCCGCGGATGCGGACGCATTTGTGCGGATCTTTCATGCTTACGCCAACGGCGAACTCCCGCCCGGCGTTTCGGCCAAAGACTACACGATCATGCCGTGGAACGTTTACGCCGGCATGAAGGATGAGGATCTTCGAGCTATCCACGCCTACTTGCGCAGCCTGCCCGCGGTGAACAAGCAGGTGCAAACCTACGGAGCTGCCGCCGCGAAGTAACTGGGAAGCGCAACCTTCAGAACGATCTTCTTCTGGAACTTTTTCCAGGCGTTGGTAAGATTTACTGCCGGGAAGCTCCGCATCGTAGCGGGCAACTTACTGTAACTTAGTACGGATCTCAGGATGGTACTGGGATTGCCTTACTCATTTCGTCAGGCCTCCCCTGACGATGTTACAGATATAGGAGTTCGCTCAATGACCCTCCTTGTTAAGACCCTCCGCATTTCATTTGGCGCTGGCGCCCTGTTCGCGATCAGCGCTTTCGCGGCACCGGAAAACGCATCGAAAACGATTACCGGCTGCCTGAGCCGGGCACCCAGCCCGGGGCAGTACGTGATGACACAGGAAGCCACCGGTCAGAAGATTCTCGTACGCGGTTCCGCCGACCTCGAGAAGCACTCGGCCAATCACAAGGTGAAACTTACCGGCGACACCGTGGAAGCCGCCGGCCAAAGCATGTTTGAAGTCTCGGAAGTGGAACATATCTCCGACACCTGCGACATGCCTTCAAAGAACTAACCCCCAACAGCCGCCGGCCCCTGCGCCGGCGGCTGTCCAATCTCTTACGGAAGTATTTACAACAGGACTCACCTCTAATGCGCATTTGTCAACTCTTCATTCTCGCCGCGGCCGCAATCCCTGCCGCGGCCCAGAATTGCAACGGCAACATCGATCTATCCGGGCCCTACGAATTCACCGTTTCCCGTCTGGTATGGGCGCCGGTGGCCTTCGCCCCGCCAGGCACCATCAACGCCGCGATACTCACACCCGGCCGTGACGCGGCGCAGCGGACCGGAACGCAAGGATCCTTTGCGTTGATCGGCCGCCTCATCGCGGATGGCGCCGGCGGATTGTTCTCGACCGTTGCGGATGCCGGCATCGGCACGGAGATGGCGGGCACTTACGCGGTTACCTCCGATTGCGCGGTTACACTTACTCTGGATGGTCCAGGAGCGCAGGGCTCGGGCAAAGCCGCTTTTCACGGATTCCTATGGAACCGGGGCGAAGAAGCCGTACTCGCGCAAATGAACTTACCGCCATCCGGCCTGCCGGCTCAGGTGCGCATGTCCAGGCCGTTCCACTTCACAGGCTGCACCAACAGTACTCTCAGTGGACTCTACGGACTTACGGCAAACGGCATTCGCGCGCTAACTGCCCGCGAGCCGGGAAGCGGCCTTCAAACCGCGGAGCCGTTCGCATTGAACGGCCAGATACTCGCCGACGGCAATGGCGCATTTCGGCTTCCAGGGTCCGGCGGAGCGGACTTACTCGCGGGAACTTATTCGGTGAACAACGATTGCACTGGGACAGCGACGATCGAGAGCGGAGCTGAATCCCACGAGATCGACTTTGTGCTGGTGCAAGATCCCGGTTCCCTCAACCGCCCCGCGCTGCGCCTGACACTCCGCGGAGCCGGAATTTCCGGAACCGGAATCGCGCGTTAATCGACGATTACGCGCCGGAGAAGCGAACCACGGCCACCCGGGCGAGGCTGGGGAGAAAGATCTCCGTCATCGTGCCTCGGCCAAATACCTTCAACGCGAGCGGCTCTGCTTCCGGACGAAGCAGCGTCGCTCGCGTGTATCGCCCCTGCACACGCGCCTGCACTTCATCCCGGGCCGCCGAACCATAGTTCACCACGGAGAGAAGCAGTTCGCGATTGGCGGGCACCGTGGCCAAGGGGATTGAGGAAAGCGCGTTCCACAGCCGGCATGAGCGGCGGCGGTGGCTGATGAGGTCAATCACGTCGAGGGCGAATTCGCTCGGATCGGCAATCCGTTTTCGATACGCCACCACGCTGCCGCGCCCAACGGCATAGGTCACACGGTCGGGTTCTTCCTTGGAGACTTTCCAGGCGGGGTCCGGCTTGGCGTCGGTGATCACCACCGCGCCGGTAAGGGCATGATCGAGCGACTTTGGCGGCAGCGCGGGCAGGCCAGCGGCCACCAGAGCCAGTATCTTCTCCGGCGCCGGATCCGGTACGGCGAGCGCGGGGGCAACCGCCGGCGAACCATTGCGGCGGAACAAGAGATTAACGATCTCGAAACTGAATCCGGGAGCGGCAAGGGCAGTGATGGCCGGGACGATCGGATGCCCGAACAATGCGCGATTGGCCTCGAGCCAGGCCGCGGTGCGCGAAAGCGAGTTCCAGGCGGCAAGGGCCTTGGCATCGCCGGCTGCGAGCGCCTCGCGATACCTTGGTTCCACGTCCAGCACGAAGTTGCCGCCGAACACCCGAGCCTCCACGAGCGCCGTCTCCAAGCTTTCAAACGGAACCATCCGTTCGGGTTCGCTATGCGCGAAAACACCAACAGGGACGATCTCCGGATTCAGCGCGCGCTCAACGGCGTAGC